>CALCJH010000243.1 GCA_937967775.1 uncultured bacterium
CGGGACCAGGCTCCAGGAAAGCACCGCCGGGGCTCCAGGGACCGCTCCTGTGGTGTTGAAAGCTTCCCACTTCACCACGGTATACCCGTTGACCGGATCCAGGTAACTTTGCGTCACCAGGATAAGATCCTCCGTGATGGCGGCGTTGAAGTTCGGCGCGGCCTGAACGGCCCCGGCGGCGCAGACTGCCGCAATGATGAGAATGTAAATTTTCTTCATCGTCTTTTACCCTCCTCTTTAGCGAGTCAGGAGCGGCTCCGCCGCCCCTTGACGGCTTTGCCTGCAGGCAACAACAAAATATAAACGCCAGCACCCATCATCCGGGGCCGGCAGATATCATTCTTAGAACCCTATCTGTCCTACCGTTTACTTTCTTTATAATAGCATTCTGGTCAGCCGATGGCGCAGGCAATAATACCTGATTTTCAAAAAGACCCGCTTTATGACCAATTCCCGTCAATATTCCTACAACCCTACCAGAAAACCACCGACTGGCGTTTGCAACAACGGAGCCCCACCCTGCATGCCGGGGAGGACAAGACGGCGCCCCGGACAGGGGCTGCCGGAAGCGGAAAAGGCCGCTGAAAGTCCGGAGGGCCGCCCCGCAGGGCGGCCCCGGAGAAGAATTCGGGCTAACAAGCAGAAAGTCAGACGGGCTCCTCGTTGAGAAGCCAGTTCACCGGAGCGTTCGCCACCTTGCGCTTGATGCGCGCCAGAGCGTTGTCCACACTTTTGGTGTTGCAGTGCAGGTCGGCCGCAATCTCCCGGTAGCTCTTGCCTGTCCGATACCCGTTCAGCACCCGCCATTCGAAGTCCGACAGCATCCGCCGTAGCATGGTGGACATCCGCTGGCTCTCCTCCTGCTGCAGCAGCAGCTGCTCCGGATCCACGGTGTCCGACGCCGCAATGACATCGGCCAGACTCCATTCGCTGTCGGAGTCCTCGGCCGGATACTCAAGGGAGACGGACTGATTCAGGGGAGACTGCTTCTGACGGGTGGCTGTCTTGATGGCGGTGATGACGTGGCGCTCTATGCAGATGCGGGCAAAGGAGAGAAAACTGATGTCCTTTTCGGAACGGTAGTCCTGAATGGCCTGCCATAGGCCGATCATCCCGATCTGCAGAAGGTCGTCCTTCTCCGCGCCCATCAGGAAATAGGACCGCACCTTGGTCCGGACCAGACCGCGGTACTTGTAGAGCAGATACTCCGAGGCGTACTCTTCGCCGCACTGCGCCCGACTGACAATCTCGCGATCCGACAGGTGGGCAAATCTCGACCTGGCCATCGGGCTCAGCTCACACCCGCCGTTCACCGCGACCGTTGGTGATGCCATCCTGAGCGATTCCTCACACGACTCTGAGGTGTCGTCGGCCCGGAGAGCCCTTTCAGGGGCGTCCCTCTCCCGACTTTCGCGACATTATAAGGCACCCATGGCCGATATGCAAGGAAAAACGAGCGGCAGATTTTGATAAGTGTGTGAACTCAGGCCCGGAATCAGGATTCTCCGGCCGTCAGGGCGAACGAAGCATAGGAAACCACCCGGTCATAGTCGCCGCTGGCCTCGGCGGAGGTGCGGTAATCCGCCAGGTGGGCACGCTGCGCTCCCAGACCGACAGCGGCCCTGAGCACCGCAGCCGTCGGCATCACCCCGCACATAGTGATCCGCCTGTCCCGCACCACGCGCACCAGGCCCTCCGGATCCATCTGCAACACCGCCTGGATGGCAGGCTCATCCTCGCGGCGGGCGGCGGCGTCACTGAGATAGTGGCTCATATCGGTACTGGCAAGGATGAGTGCACTGCGACCTTCCAGACAGCGCGCCAGGGCATCGCCCAGCTCCAAGCACAGCTGCAATCCGAACTCATCCGGCCGCACTCCCAGGCAGACGGGCAGGATGCTGAACCCCGGAGCAAGCCTTCGCGCCGCGAACGGCAACTGCACCTCTAGCGAGTGCTCCATGAGGTGGGCAGCATCATCCCGCGAGGATCCCGGCAGCGATGAGCAGAGATTCCGGGCCATTTCCCCGTCCACGGAGTAAAGCACGCCTGCCACACGCCAGGCGTCGGCTGCAGCGATGGACACCGCGCTGCCGAGCCCCGTATGATTGGGACCGACCAGCACCAGACAATCCCGCCCTTCTCCCTCTGGCAGAGCCAGCCAGGCGCTTGCGGCAGCCGCCCCGGAGTAGATGTAACCGGCGTGAGGACAGATGAGGGCAACCACCTTCCCGGTCACTGCAGGACGCCGCGCCGCGGCGAAGCAGCGATCCACCATCTCCGAAACGGCCTCCGGCGTTCCGGGATAAAACGCCCCTGCGACGGCTGGTTCTCGCACCACTATCTCCATACCCCAAGTGTACCTCACCAAGATGACCGGCAAACCTGACAGGGAAACCCTGCGGAACCCGGTAGATGTACCTGATTTTTCCCATCTGCCTTGACTCCGCCGGAACGCGGCTCCTATACTCGGACTAAAGGAGCCGGGGCTGCCGTTGCCAGACCTGCCAGGGATGCATCCGGGCTACAGCCATCCGGCCTTGAAGAGCCGGAACGTCCGCGGCCGGACCGCACGCGGGTCAGCGGCCAGAAGGAGAAACGACCGCCGTGAAAATGCAGCAGAGCGACAATCTGCCGACCAGGAGGGGGATTCCCAGGCTTCCGCGCCAGGCTTTTCGGAACGGAGCGCGAATCACTCTGCCGGCGGGAGACGCGCAAACGGCAAGAGGATGGCTCGGGATCCTGATGCTTGCCGTGCTCCCTGACGGGGTTCCGTCCCTGTCCGTTCCCCGAGAGCCCGGCGTTCCGGAACTGGGGCGGCAGTCCGTGAGCCCGGCTGCCGGGGAAGGCAAGCGCGAGGAGCGGGCGTGACTGGCAGGCCATCTGGCGCGGACTGTTATAGAAAGTTTAAGAAATTGGTACAGTGCCCCCCACATCGCCAGAAGGGGGCATTTTTTCCTTGACAGGGTTCTGTACGGAGCCCTATAATCAATGTAACCGGTTCCATCAACGGAGCTTTTGCTGTGCCGCGGCAACCAGCCGGAAAGGTTGAATCCGCGTGCGAGAAAACCAGCTGGGACGAATGAACGACCGGGCAGGGATACCGGCGACAAGCCGGCACGGGTGAAGGAAAGGCCCCCCTGCAGATGGCTTCGCCAGCCACAGGGCGGAGCAAAACGGGTCATCCAGTCCCCGCAGATAAGTCCCTTCGAGATGAACCGGCCGGGGAATCTGGAAAGCGTGCGACGCGCCCGGAGGCGTCACCTCCGCTGATCGACCTGCCGGGTGCATGTCTTGCGGAAGGAGAGCAAATGATGAGGTCCCTTAGAGGGTGGATGGCCGCCCGGCTGTTGCCGGCGATGGCCATCTTAGCGGTTGCCGCCGCTCTGGCGGGTGTACCCGCAGCGGCGGATGTCGTGATCGTCGAAAGCCGGACTGCCACCGGCGCCGTCACCCCTTATCCCCCCTATCAGGAGATCGGCAGCTGGCTGAACACTGCTGCCAAGAGCACAGTTCCGGGACTGGTCGCCCCCGGAGCGCGCTTCGTGACCAGCGGGGATGGGAGAGGAATCAAAATCAAACCCACGCTGGCGATTCCGGGAGGAGACTACCGCGTCGAGATCACCCAGAACACGGGCGCGGGCAACGTTTCGCAGGATCTCGTGGTGGCCATCTCCGCAACCGGGGCATCCGGTTTGCCCGAAACTACAGAGGCGTTCCGGGCGCCCGGATCCAACACCTGGAAGCTGGTGGGCGATATGAAGCTGGATCCGGGGGTCACCGAGCCCGAGATCACTTTTACCTACCTGAGCGGCACTGTATCCGGCACCAGCCGCTGGATCTTCGATGCCATCCGCTTTACTCAGATCCAGCCCTGCCTGAACACTCCGCCCGTCACGGCCGTGGGACCGTTCGACGCGGGGGCTACCACTGTGCGGGTGACGGGGATCTCCACTGATCCGGCGGCTTCCCTTGTGACCGTGTATCAGATTGTCAACGGGGTGCCCTCCGTCATCGGCACGGTTGATCCACAGGGGCAGGCCGCGGTGGACGTCCCGGTGAGCCCGCTGGTGCGCGGCACTCAGGTGTTTGCCACGCAGACGGTGAATGGTCAGGAGGGCTGCCTGTCCTCCGGCGGCGCTCTGGTGGGATCCGGTCCGAACCCGCCGGTGCTGGTGTCTCTGGGAATCCGGGAGACTCTCACCAGCGGGCCGGTCGGAGCTGATGGCGGCACCAGCGGACCGATCGAATGGCTCGGACCGAAGGAGAAGCTCAGCGGGGCTCCTATGGGCAAGCTGGTCATCCCGTCCAGCCAGTGGCAGACCATCACGTTCGACCCGCTGACCGATCCGGTACTGAACTTCAACGCGGGGAACAACGCGCTGGACGGAGCTTTCGGAGTGCTGGAGCACCTGGCCGTCGCGCCAGCTCGATTCGGTGACGGCGACCCGGGAAGTTACAAACTTTACATTGACTGGGTGAAGAACGGCGATACCGTCATCACTGACTTCGAGAGCTTCGATGCAGGCGCGTCCGTTCTGTTGCGCCAGCCGAGCTTCTCCGGGACCACCAGCGGAAATCTGCGTCTCCCGTCTCCGAACGAGGCAGTGGTGGACGATACGGTCTCCGAGAGCGGCTCGAAGTCGCTGCGCGTGCACTTCCAGTTCCTGGACGGGGCTCCGGCCCGCTGGGTGCGCCTGACCACGTTCAACGCCGCTAACGTGCCGAACCCGCAGGTTGACCTGACGCAGCCGATCTCTCTGCGCATCCTGCTGCAACCGGCCCCCGAGAGCGGCAACCTGAGCCTGGTCGGCCCGGCGAATGTGACCGCGAGCGACGGTGACCCGGCCGTCTTCAGCGTAACCGCCCTCAACGCCAGCGGTCCGGTCCACTATCAGTGGTATAAGAACGGGCTGCCCATCCTTGGCTCGGACTCCGCTATGCTGACGCTGCCGGCCGTAACGATGGCTGACAATGGCGCAAAGATCCGCGCCACGGCCTTCGATGGAAGCCGGCGGGTCTACAGCTCTGAGGCCACACTGACCGTCATCGTCAAGCCAGCCCCGATCGGCGAAGTGAAGTCCAAGGTGGACGGCGCTCAGGTCAAGCTGAAGAATCCGGTGGTGGTCACCAAGTCCGACTCCGGGGGCTTCTGGGCTCAGGAGCAGGACCGCTCGTCCGGTATCAGAGTGGTGTCTTCCCAGAATCCGCCCGTCAATACGCTTGTCTCCAATGTGGAAGGCGTGATGGCCACGGATCCGGAGACCGGCGAGCGCTACATTGACGCATCCGGCAAGACGGCCTCAATCGGATCGCCCTTCACCCCGAAGCCTCTTGGCCTTACCAACAGGGCGGCTGGCGGTTCTCGGGTGACTAACGGCGTGGGAGTGCCGAACGATGGTCTCCTGGTGACGGTCTGGGGACGGGTGACCGGAGTGGACTTCAGTGTCCCCATCTCGTTCTACCTGGACGACGGTTCGGGCGTGGTCAACGATACGCCTACGGACTTCATCCCGTCCCCCGTGCCAGGCGTCAAGGTGCTGGTGGAGTCGTTCTTCCCGAGCATCGGAGACTACTGCAAAGTGACGGGCATCTCGCGCCTGGCCCGCAAGGATGGACGGACCTTCCGGGTGGTTGAGGCGCTGAGCGATATGCATATCGAGCGCGTCGCGCCCTGAGAGGGACGCAAAGACTGTTGAGCCCCCGCGCCCGTCCGGGCGCGGGGGCGAGGGTTCTCCCCCAATCTCTTCAATCCCCCTTAATAGCAACCCGGGGATTCGAGCCGAAAGGGGTGATGTAACCGGTAACGCAGCCGCCAAATATGGAACCAGCATATATGGCGAGCTGACATTGCCCGCCGGGCGGGCCCGGAGAGTTTCCCGGCGGG
>CALCJH010000244.1 GCA_937967775.1 uncultured bacterium
AGTCCTGAGACGATGATCTGACCGCTGTCTGCAAAAATGACGCTGCGCGTCCGGTGGCCCTGGGTGGCGTCAATCAGGCGGCCCGTCCGCCGCGCTTCCTGGATGACCCTGCGCACCGGAGCCGAATCGCTGCTGACAATCGCGATGATCCGTTCCTTGACCACCGCATTGCCGAATCCCACGCTCATTGCTGTGACGCTGATTGTCGGGGTCCTCCTTGTCCGCAGTATGAGCCCGCTGCCGGGCGCAGCCGCCGCGGCCGCTTGCCGGGTGATTGTCACCCGAATAATGCCGAATAAGCGGGTCCGGGGGAGTATATGCCATATCTGAGCCCTCTGTCAATCACCCTCCCGCGGTCACGTTCGCTATAATGAGAAGGGACTGAGATGCAGACGCGGACCGGTGACAACAGGACGGGGAGCGCCCGTTTCGATGTCATTGTGGTGGGCGCTGGGCATGCTGGCTGCGAAGCCGCGCTTGCCGCCGCGCGCCTGGGCGCCTCGACAGCGGTGGTTACTCTGTCGGTCGAGCGGGTGGCGCTGATGCCCTGCAACTGCAGCATCGGTGGGCTGGCGAAAGGCCAGGTCGTCCGCGAGGTGGACGCGCTAGGGGGACAGATGGCCCTGAACGCTGACGCCACCACGACGCACATCAGGATGCTGAATACCGGCAAAGGACCGGCGGTTCAGGCGCTGCGGGCACAGTGCGACACCGAACTGTACCGCCGCGAAATGGCCAGGACGCTCATGCTGCAGCCCGACCTCGAACTCATTGAGGGTAAGGTTGCCTCGATCCTGACGGAGGACGGCAGGACACGAGGGGTGCGGCTGGTGGACGGACGGACGCTGGAAGCGGACGCAGTCGTCATCACAACCGGCACTTTCCTGAACGGCCTCTGCCACTGCGGCGAGAAGCAGACTCCGGCGGGAAGACGCAACGAGGAATCCGCCACGGAGCTGTCTGAGTCCTTGCGGTCCCTCGGTTTTCCGCTCGGCCGCCTGAAGACCGGCACCACGGCGCGGGTGGATCGGGAGACTCTCCTTTTCGACCGTCTGGAGGAGCAGCCATCCGATCCCGATGCAGGAGCGTTCTCATACCTTACTCCTCCTGGGCGGCGGGAAGGTCTTCTCTCCTGCTGGGTGACCGCCACCACTCCAGAGACCCGGCGGATCATTCTGGAGAATCTGCACCGCTCGGCGATGTACGGCGGCCGGATAGAAGGGATCGGGCCGCGCTATTGTCCTTCCATCGAGGACAAGATCGTCAAGTTCCCTCACAGGGAGCGTCATCAGGTGTTTCTGGAGCAGGAGGGGTGGAACACCCGGTCCATCTACGTCCAGGGGATGTCCACCAGCCTGCCAGAGGATGTGCAGCTCCGGTTCCTGCGCACCATTCCCGGGCTTGAGGAGTGTGTGATGCTGTTGCCCGGATACGCCGTGGAGTACGATTTCGTCCCGCCGACAGAGTTGTATCCCACGCTGGAGGCAAAGCGGGTTTCCGGATTGTTTCTGGCCGGCCAGATCAATGGCACTTCCGGGTACGAGGAGGCCGCAGGGCAGGGACTGATCGCCGGAATCAACGCTGCTTTAAAGATCCAGGGGCGCCCGCCCTTCGTACTCAGCCGCAGTCAGGCCTACATCGGCGTGATGATAGACGACCTGGTCATCCGCGGTGTGGACGAGCCCTATCGCCTGCTGACCAGCCGGGCAGAGCATCGCCTGTTGCTTCGTCATGACAACGCCGACTGCCGGCTGACTCCGCTGGGACGCGAGCTGGGGTTGGTGACAGATGAGCGGTGGGAGCTATTCCGTGAGCGGCAGCGCCTTCTCCAGAGCGCAAAGCGTCGCCTGACGGAGACCCGCCTGCGAGCGGACCTTGCCGGTCAACTGGGCCTTCCCTCGAATGCAGGTCTCACGTTTGCGGCTGCCCTGCGCAGACCGGAGATCACTTGGGAGCAGATTGCCCGGTTCGACGGCCTCAGCGCGCTTCCGCCGGACGTTTCTCGCCAGTTGGAGATCGAGATCAAGTACGAGGGCTACATCCGGATGCAGCAGGATGAGGCGGATCGCAGGCGTGGAGTGGAGGACTGGCGCATCCCGGAAGACTTTGACTATCACGCCTGTCAGGCCCTGTCGCGGGAGGGCAGGGACAAGCTTTCGCGCGTGCGTCCCATCACAATCGGCCAGGCGGGCCGGATCCCCGGCATCACTCCCGCGGACCTTGGCATCCTGATGGTGTTGCTGCGCCGCCACCGGGAGCGGGAAGCGCAGGCCAGCCGTGCGTAAGCGGGTGGGGCTTGCGGCGGTAGCGCTCGGTGCGATGATCGCGCTGCCGGGCCAGGCGGTGGTCACCGCAGCTGTCACCCTGACCAATGTCATAGTTACCAGTTCCCAGTCTCTGGAGAAGCGGGACTTCGCGGACGGGGTTTTCTACGTGGTCACAGCCAACCGCAGCGCCGGGTTCAAGGTATGCAACCTGGCCGCCCCCTTTGCAGGATGGGTAGAGCGCGGTGACATCGTGAGGATTGAGGGGATCCTCCAGGTTGAGTCCGGTTCGGGGGAGGCGTGCGTTGTGACCTTCGGCGACATCTCAGTAAGCACGTTCGGAAAGGGTGATGTGCGTCCCCTGTTTCTGAAAACGGGCGACCTGGGAGGCCAGCCGGTCCACGAAGGTTCTCCCGAAGAGCGCCCCGGCGTCACACGGCCCGCTCCACGCGGCCCCCACAACAAAGGGCTCCTCGTCAGCGTTGCGGGGAAAGTGACGCACGTCAACCATTTCAACCGGTTCTTCTACGTGGACGACGGCTGCGGTCTGGACGACGGTTACGGGCCGCCCGGAGTGCGGGTGAGTTGCGACTACCAGGACCTCTCGTTGGGTCAGGCTCCCATTCCGTTGCCGGGTCTCGGAGATTTCGTCGCCGTCACAGGAGTCAGCTCCAGCGAGGTCTGGCAGGGCGAGATCATCCGGCTGGTGAAAGTGCGGGATGAGAACGACATCCGGATCATCCGGCCCTGGCCGCTGGTTACCGGCTCTGACCGGGGCGTTCCACCCGCGTTCGCTGCAGGCACCGGGCGCGCATTCCGATAATCCTTCTGACCGTCGCCCGGATGCGGCGGGCGTGATCTTTGAAGGAGAGCTCCCGTGCAAGACGAGCCCGAAAAGCGGATCTGGAATCTGGTGAGCGGAGCGGCCACCCGGGGGGATCTTGCGGCTATCGCCGCGTGGACCTTTGAATCGCGCCAGGTGGCCAATCTGAAAGGGGACGGCGGCTGGACTCCCCTTCATATCGCGGTTTCCCGGGACGAGCTCGCGGCGGCCCGGTTGTTGCTGGAGGTTGGAGCCGATCCTGACTCCCGCTCCGAACACGGCTGGACCCCTCTCCACGTATGCGCCGCTTCCGGGAAGGATGACGGCGTGACCCTGCTGCTCCAGTGGGATGCCGCGGTGGATGCGAGGAACGGCTCGGGCGCCACTCCACTGCACCTTGCTGTCTCCAGCGGTCACCGCAGCACTGTGGAACTGTTAGTGGGGTGGGGAGCCGATCCAAACCTGCGGGATGGGCGCGGATGGAATGCGCTCCACCGCGCTGCGTATGCCCGGAATGCCGGACTGGTGGAAGTGCTGCTGGCACGAGGCGCCGACGCCCGGTCGCGAACCGCCGACGGGCTGACGGCGCGGGATCTCGCCTTGCGGGTTCTCGCACCAGAGTTGGCGGAGCGTTTGCGCCTCGCTGCTCCACGCTGACCTGGAGAAGACCGGTAGACCCTTCCTCTCATAGGGCTGCGTCTTAATCGTGAAGGGGAATTCTCTGCAATGGCGCGCTTGCGCTGCCCTCTATCTTTCCTTCTCCTTGCCGCAGGAGCCAGCACCGATACGGCGTTTGCCGGAAATAATCTGTTTGTTGGTGCCTCCGCAAGAGCGACGTTTCCAGTGCTGGAGCCTTCCGCAATCCCTGCTGGTTTTGTCCTGGCTGGAGAGGAGCTTCTGGGCAACCCTCCGGACACTCTCGTCGCAACGTATCACGCACCGGATGGACGATCGCTCTTTCTGATGGAGGGCGATCCGGAGGGCCTCTCGTGCCCGGAGTGCCGCGAGACAACCGTGGGTGCGCGAAACGCGTCCTACCGCGTAGACCGTGCACAAGACGGCTCCCGGCTCGTGAGCCTAGTTTTTGTGACGGACCGCACCGGAATCTCCGCCGGCCTGCGGGATGACGGGAGTGCGCCGGAGGCCGACGTCTTGAGCATTCTCTGTGAGTTTGCCGCTTCGCTCCAGCCTGTGACGGCCGCTGCCGCCCGGGCGAAAGATCCGCTGCAGGAAGCAGCCTGCCAGGCGTCCTTCCCGGTCTACGCCCCTGCCTGGCTGCCGCAGTATTTCATGCTGAAGAGCGTAATCTACACTTCTTCCCCTGATGCGACAGGCAGCGAGCAGGCTTTGGACGAACAGGTCACGCTGGTTTATGAGGATCCTGTCAAGTCCATCAGTCTGGCCGTCCAGGGACCGGGCAGGGTCCAGTTGCCATCCGGACCGGGAACAAGGAATCTCACAGCTGGTGGATGGCCGGCCGCTGTTCAGGAAACGGAAGGGCGCCGCCTGCTCGTGGTCTCAACAGGCGACGCCTCCATCGTCCTGACCGGGACGGTGCAGGAAGATACGTTGATCCGCATTGCCCGGTCTCTGAGGCGCGTCCCAACGGACGCGCCGGCTTCTACCCGTTGATCGCCTTCAGAGCGGCCTCGTTGTCGTTGGTGTTGAAAACCAGGAGAGCCTGAGAGCCTCCGGCCGAGCTTCCGTGGGAATGGCCAACGCTGAGGCCAGCGGCGGCGAGCGCGGCCGCCACGCCGGCAGCCGCGCCTACCGTGTCATCCGTGGTGACCAGCAGGACGGGCTTCTCGGTGAAGTGATATCCGGCGGCGCTCAGCGCATCCTTTGCGGCGTCCACGTCCGATGCGACCGCCTTCAAGTAGCCGAATTCTCCGTCCACGTAGGCGGTGTAGGCGCGAAGGTTCACACCTTTGTCCGCAAGCGACTTCAAGATCTTGGCAAGTTCGCCGGGCCGGTTCGGCGCGGCGACGGTCAACTCCAGAGCTGTCTCAGCCCTCGCCATCTCGTTCTTACCTCACAGGTTTGATCATCACCGGCTACCCGGAGGATTACGGGCCGCTGCGGCGACATCGGGAGTATGGCGGCCGCTGCAGTTTCCTGTCAATACGACAGTCGGGAGAGGGAAAGACAATCCCGGGGCGGGACACCTGCTGTCCTGTGGGAGAGAAACCGGCCGATGACGTTCCGCCCCGGGTGGGGCCGCCCGCCCGCGACGAGTCCCCCACGGCGCGCCGCGGACCAGCAGCCCGCTAATCACTGTAACCGCAGAGTCTCACCGGAAGGTCAACGCCCGCTTACGGTTCGGTCAATCCCGGGTGATTAAGTTACGGCCAAGAGCCTTCGCGAATGGCCAGGCCGTTGCCCGAGCGGACGACAGTGGCTGTGCGCGTGACGGCCGAGGAGCCATCGGCACGGACGAAAGCCACTGTCAGCGCCTGACCCTCGCGCGCCCCGTCCAGTGACAGACGGAAGGGGCGCACATTGCTAATGGCCAGCGTGCGCCCCTCGCTTGAGAAAATGGCATAGGTGGTTCCCGGCGGC
>CALCJH010000245.1 GCA_937967775.1 uncultured bacterium
AATTAGAACCTTCTGCGGCTCGCTCACTTTCTCTCTCCCGGATCAGTATGCCTTGGCGAAGACGGCATCCAGAGTGGCCTCACGTCCGGTCAGCACGCAGCGCCCGGCCGTACCGCTCTGGGCGAGGGGAAGATTGCGGATGCTGACCTTCATCTCCTCCAGCACCTCGACGCTCGCAACATCTCCGCACCATTTGGCCACCACGAAGCCATCCTGCTCGCCGGAGGCGAAAAACTCCCTCATCTCGTCCAGGGTAGCGATATCTGTCCTTGTGCGGCTCTGGCGCATCTCAAGCGCCTGGCGGAAAAGATTGTCCTGGATCTCCTGTAGCAGCCCCGGCATATCGGCCACCAGCTTCTCCAGCGGCACGAACTCCTTCTCGCGCGGGGCACGGTCTCTTCGGTAGAGGGCCACCGTGCGCCCCTCCACGTCGCGCGGTCCCACCTCCAGCCGCAGAGGAGCCCCCTTCTTCACCCACTGCCAGTTCTTCTCACCCCCACGCAGGTCGCGCCGGTCCACCGACACCCGGACGCTCTGGCCGTCGTAGCAGACGGCGGACAGCCGGGCGGCCACTTCGTCGGCGTAGGCAAGAACCACAGATTCCTGCTCCGGCTTCGGGATGACAGGGAGAACCACCGCGTGCTTCGGAGCGATCCGGGGCGGCAGCCGCAACCCGTCGTCGTCCGCGTGAGTCATCACCACCCCGCCGATGAGCCGTGTGGATACCCCCCAGGATGTAGTGTATGCGAACTTGCGCTGGCCGTCCGAATCCAGAAACTCGATGCCGGCGGCGCGGGAGAAATTCTGCCCCAGGTAGTGC
This sequence comes from uncultured bacterium, assembly GCA_937967775.1. Lineage (GTDB taxonomy): Bacteria > Armatimonadota > UBA5829 > DSUL01 > DSUL01 > CALCJH01. The sequence continues at coordinate 821 of CALCJH010000245.1, forward strand.
GACGTCCCCGCCTGGAGGGCCTTTCCGTCTTGCATCATCGCTTCGATGGAGTAGGTGTTCACGGCCCCCGGGAAGCGCTCGTTTTCCGGCTTCTCGCCCGGGACCACCGGAAGCGCCAGCACATCCTCCGCGAAAGAGCGATAGACCTCCAGCATCTTCAACGTCTCTTCACGCGCCTCGGCTTCGGTGGCGTGGGCGGTATGACCCTCCTGCCACAGGAACTCCGCCGTGCGCAGGAAAAGGCGGGGACGCATCTCCCAACGCACCACGTTGGCCCACTGATTGATGAGCAGCGGCAGATCCCGGTAGGACTGCACCCAGCGGGCGAAGCTGTCGCCGATCACCGTCTCGGAGGTGGGGCGGACCACCAGCGGTTCCTCCAGCTCCGCCGCCGGAACAAGCCGCCCGTCGCGCATCTCCAGCCGGTGATGCGTGACCACGGCGCACTCCTTGGCGAACCCCTCCACGTGTTCGGCTTCCTTCTGCAGGAAGCTGAGCGGGATGAACAGGGGAAAATAGGCGTTTTCGTGACCGGTCGCTTTGATACGGTCGTCCAGCTGTCTCTGGATGAGCTCCCAGATGGCGTATCCCCACGGCTTGATGACCATGCAGCCCCGCACTGGCGAGTTCTCCGCCAGGTCGGCCGCACGCACCACTGCCTGATACCACTCCGGATAGTTCTCCGCCCGGGTGGGCGATATCGCGCTAGTCTCCGCTTTGCTCATGGTCTCCTGCAGTCTGCCTGTCTTTCCGCCTGCGTCTGGCCTCCGCAAAGGTCAGCCCGGCGAACAGCGGCAGCAGAACAATCTTCCTCGACGATTTCTTCGGGGCGCACGCGAACCGGTACAGCCATTCCAGACCGTGCCGCTGAAAGAACTCGGGAGCACGCTTTACCTGCCCGCTCAACACGTCCAGCGAACCTCCCACTCCCATCGCCAGACGGACGCCCAGATCGTCCCGATGCTCCCAGAACCATTTCTCCTGGCGGGGCATGCCCATGCCGATGAACAGCAGATCGGCGCGTGAGTCCCGGATCTGGCGCACGATGGAGGCGTCATCGCTAAAAAACCCGTGGTGGGCTCCGGCGAGCTGAAGACCCGGGAATCTCTTCTGAAGATTCTCCGCAGCGCGCTCCGCCACACCCGGCGCAGCCCCCAGCAGAAAGATGCGCCATCCACGCTCCGCGGCCAGGCCCGAAAGATCCACCACAAGGTCCACCCCGCAGACGCGTTCCCGCACCGGATGCCCCAGATGCCTGAGAGCCCGCACTACCCCGGCCCCGTCGGCGGTGACAAGATCTGCGGAACGCATGATGCTGGCGAACGCGTCATCGCGTCTTGCGATGATGAGCGCGGAAGCGTCCGCGGTGACGATCAGCCCGGGTCCGCCGCGCTCAATGATGCTGGCAGCCTGCTGGAGTGCCTGCGCCCGGTCCACCAGATCCACGGGCAGGCCGAAAATCCAGGCCCGCTCTTTCTCCTGCCTCTCTTCAGAAGGAAGCGCGCCGACCACAGCCGCCTTTCAGGTGCCCAGCGTCCAGGACTCCAGGTACTGGCGCTGCTCGTCCGTCAGCGAGTCTATCAAGATGCCCATGGACTGCAGCTTCAGGCGCGCCACCTCGCGATCCAGCTCCTTCGGCACAGGGTAGACCTTCTTCTCCAGAGAAGGACCGTTCTTGGCCATCCACTCGCTGGCCAGAGCCTGGTTCGCAAAGCTCATGTCCATGACACCGGAGGGGTGGCCTTCCGCCGCCGCCAGATTCACCAGGCGTCCCTCTCCCAGGACGTAAATGCGGCGGCCATCCGCCAGGGTGTACTCATCCACGAACTCGCGCACCCTGCGCTTCTGGCGGGAGAGCTTCTCAAGACTGGGCAGGTCCAACTCCACGTCGAAGTGGCCGGAGTTGGAGACGATGGCCCCATCCTTCATCAGGGAGAAGTGCTCGGGGCGGATGACATGGGTATTGCCCGTGAGCGTGCAGAAGAAGTCCCCCACGCGGGCCGCGTCAGCCATCGGCATCACAACGAAGCCATCCAGCGCTGCCTCCAGCGCGCGGGTGGGATCCACCTCGGTGACGATGACGTGCGCCCCCATACCCTTGGCGCGCATGGCCACTCCTCTGCCGCACCAGCCGTAGCCTGCCACCACAAACGTCTTGCCCGCCATCAGGCGGTTGGTGGCCCGGATGATGCCGTCAATGGTGCTCTGACCGGTCCCGTAGCGATTGTCGAAGAGATGCTTCGTATCCGCGTCGTTCACCGCCACGATGGGATACAACAGCACCCCTTCCCGCTCCATGCTGCGCAGGCGGATGACACCGGTCGTGGTCTCCTCAGTCCCGCCGATGATATTCGCGGCAAGGTCGCGCCGCTGCTGATGGATAACGCTGACCGTATCCGCTCCGTCGTCCATCGTGATATGCGGGCCGTGATCCAGCGCCGCATTGATGTGCCGGTAATACGTCTCGTTGTCCTCGCCTTTGATGGCGAAGACAGGGATCCTGTGATGCGCCACCAGGTGCGCGGCGGAGTCATCCTGCGTGGAGAGCGGGTTCGATGCGCACACCCGCACATCCGCCCCGCCGGCTTTCAGGGTGATGGCCAGATTGGCCGTCTCGCTGGTGACATGCAGACACGCCGTGATGCGCAGGCCCTCCAGCGGTCTCTCTCTCTCGAATCTCTCCCGAATGAGGGCAAGGACGGGCATCTCCTGAGCCGCATACTCCACTCGCAGCCTGCCCTGCTCGGCAAGCCCCAGGTCTTTGACGTCGCAAATGGTGGGTGAAGTCGTAGACAATGAAAAAACTGGCCTCCTATCAGATACGCCGCATTGTAACCTACAGAGGCCGGAACGTCACAGGCGGCGAGCGGACAGACAACCGAAAGGGGCTCCGGGATGCCCTTTGTGCCCCCGGAGCCCCTTTTCGCACGGCCTGTCCCGGACCAGGCCGGGTGTCGTGAGTGAGGTCAGACTACACCCTGCGCGAGCGGCGGAGCAGCCCGGCCATTCCCAGTAGACCACTTCCCAGAACCAGCATGCTGGCGGGCTCAGGAATGATCTCGAAGTCGTACAGCCACTCCTCGCCGCGGTAACCGATCTCCAGCGCGTCCACAATGCTGGTGCCGATCTGGTTCTGATACCAGAGGTCGTTGCCCAGATTACCCATTCCGGCCTGCAGGACCCGGGGGACACCCATCTGGAACGTGAAGCCGGTTCCGATGAGGTTCGTCTTAGCATCCACATTGTCGCCGAACGGGACGGAGTCCACGAAGTACCAATCACCGTAGGCGGCCTGGAACTGCGACCAGGTCAGCCGGTCCACCGGATCCTTGTAGACTCTGAAGGACCCGTGAGCCTCGTCCAACACGTTCCACTGGTTCCACTGCCAGCGGTTCGAGCCGTCCACCATGACCTGCCCGAACTTGACCAGCGAAGTACTGGGCTGCCACTCCACGAACTGGACAGTCACGCCGTTGGTCAGCCAGAGCTGGAGGCTCACCGGGATCTCGTTGGCATAGGTCCTGGACGCCCGGGGATACGAAGTCCAGTAAGACAGCTTCGTGATCTCGTTCATCCTGACTCCGGCGAACTTGTTGGTGCCGACCAGGCCCTTGCTAATGGGAAGAGTGGTATCTTCTCTGGCCTGGAAGAACAGGCCACTGGTCCCGGCCGGGAAATACTTGCCCGCTGAAGGCTGGATGTAATAGGCGGAGTGGGTGTAGGGGCGGGCGCCACTGTTTCCCGAGGGAGGATTGTGATACGTGCCCGCGGTCGCCACGGCCCGCCAGTTGGCCGCCAGAGTCACGTCCTCAAGCAGCGGCTGATAGACGTTTCCGATGTCAGCGGCCGATGAGATATAAGTCTGGGTGGCGTAGCCAAAAACGACGATCTTGTTCTGAGCTGCGGCTGGAGCCACAAGCAACGCGGTTACCGCCAGAACGGCAAGAAAGGTCCGCATCTTCTCTCCTCCTTCTGACTCTTCTTCCCGTCTCCGGATACCGGGTTCCGGAGCCTGTTCATCCGGCCGCAACCTGCGCGCCCGCAGCCGGACGTCTCCAATCATACTACCTTTCACGATAAGGCTTCTCACGTCCTCTGTCAACCCCGTACTTTTACCGGCATTGCGGAGAATGCCGGGGTTCTGCGCGGCTTGACGGCCGCACGTGGGCGGGACAGAATGCCCTTGAGATGGCCAGGCCTGCGTTTTTTCTCCTTATTCTGTTTCTGGTGACGCTGGGCACACCGTCCAGCGCAGCCAATTCCGGCACCGTCTCGGAACGGGAATTCCAGAAGACGATTCAGAAGCGTGTCCACTACCGTTACTTGCTGTTCTTGCCCGCCAATTATGGCAACGAGAAAGAAAAGCGCTTTCCGCTCATCCTGTTCCTGCACGGCGCCGGAGAGCGGCGGGGCGGGCTGGAGGTCCTCCACGATCTGGGACCGATGGGGTACGCTGTCAGGACGAAGGATTTTCCCTTCATCGTGGCCGCCCCGAAGTGTCCCGAAGGGCGTGACTGGGATCCGGACGCCCTGGGAGCGCTGCTTGATGATCTGCAGGCCAGGCTGCGCGTGGATCCAAAGCGCATCTATCTGACCGGTTTCAGCATGGGAGGCGCGGGAACCTGGGAGTTGGCGATGGAGCAGAGCTCCCGCTTCGCGGCTGTCGCGCCTGTGTGTGGGAGGGCCATCCCGCTTCTGACCGGCAACCTGTGGCGGACTCCCGTGCACGCTTTCCACGGGGAAGAGGACGACGTGGTGCCAGTCTCAAACTCCCGGGAGATGATCGGAATCCTGCGCGGCATGGGCAACGAGGAGGCCACCCTGACCATCTTTCCCGGCGAGAAGCATGAGATCTGGCGCCGGGTATATTCAGACCCCGGGCTCTATCAGTGGTTCCTGCAGCACTCCCTACCCGAAAAGCCTGCAGACCGGTGACTCCTCGCGCCAGGCTGTCCGAAGCCATCCGACTGTTGCGGCGGCATTACGGGAACCCTCCCGCTCCGGAGCCTCACGATCCGCTGGATTCGCTGATCGCCACCATCCTTTCGCAGAACACCTCCGGCGCCAATTCGTCACGGGCTTTCTCCCTGCTCAAACGGCGCTTCCCGCGTTGGGAGGACGTTCTGAAAGCTCCACTGGCAGATCTGGAAGAGGCCATCCGGCCGGGCGGTCTGGCCCCGCAAAAGGCCCCGCGGATACGCGAGATTCTAATGCGCCTGTTGCGTGAACGGGGAGAACTATCCCTGGACTTCCTGAAAGGAATTCACGAAACCGCGGCGATGGAATGGCTGCAGTCCCTGCCTGGCGTTGGCCCGAAAACCGCGGCCTGCGTGCTGCTCTTCTCTCTGGACAGAGCTGTCTATCCCGTGGACACGCACGTGCATCGGGTGGCTTTGCGGCTTGGACTCGCTGGGCAGGGCACTGCGCCGGGCAAGTTGCAGGAGATCCTGCAGGATCTTTCCAGACCGGAAGACCGGTTCGCCGGACACGTGCTGATGGTGCGGTTGGGGCGGGAGATCTGCCGACCCCGCAATCCCCGCTGCCACTCCTGCCCTCTGCGGAAGATCTGTCCTACCGCGGCCTGCCAAGGCGCCCGCGTTGGTGCATAATCCGGGCGTGCAAGAGCGACGCCCCAGGTCCAGAGAGCCATTGCCGGAATACCGTGTGCCGGGCGGGCGGCAGATCGGCTTTGAGACCCATCCCGCCGCGGCCCTTCAGTTCGTCGTCGGGGGGCTGGTTCCGGAGAACAGCGACGGTTCGGCTCCGGGGTTGCGGGTGTATCTGGAAAGCTTGAGCACGCCGCTCGATCTGGGCGAAGCCATTAGCGCGCACCTGGAACCTCTGCGCCACAGCATCGAGGAGTGGAAACGGGTGGCGCGCAGAGTGGTGAGGTCAGGACGTCCCACACCGGCTTCCTCCAGCACCCCCGCCGCCCTGGAACAGATCCGCTCCGACCTGGAACAGCGGTGCTTGGAGGCAGCAACGATGCTTCGCGAAGCAGACCGGGCGCTCCGGCGCTGCGCGGAAGCATTGCAGGAAGTACCCTACCGGCTTCACCTGGGCTTGCCCGAGCCGCAGGATCCTCAGGCGCTGCAGGCAGCTGCCAGCGAATGGAAAGCTGCCCTTGTGTCGCTGGGGGCCTGCCGCTCGCCGCAGGACCCGGATCTGCCACTCTTCTTCGCGAAGGCCGATCTCCTTGTGGAGGAAGCAGGGGAAAGCCTCCGCCACATCGGCCGCCTGGCGCGATGGCTCTGGACTAACGAGCCCGACACCCACCGCCTGACGGAGCTGTTGCAGTGGGCCTTCGACCTGCGGTGTGAATGCCTGGAGCTGGCCCCCGTCCTGGCGTGCCTGCAAACGCCACTCGAAATCTGGCGGGCGTCCGAATGCGCCTCCCCGGAGCCACCCGGAGAGTCTGCGGGACAGACCGGGGAAGAAACAGCCACTCAGGAGCCGGAAACGCCGGGCGCGTCCCCGTAGATGTATTCGTGGAGCATCTGCACCGCGGCTTCCAGCTCAACCTTCTGGCTGGCCATGATGTCGCCGCTGCTGATGATCCCCACCAGACGTCCCTCGTCCACCACGGGGAGGTGACGGATGCGCTTCTCGGACATGATGGCCTGGCACTGCTCCAGCTCGGTATCCGGTGTCACCACGACGCAGGGTGTGGTCATCACCTCGCCGACTTTGGTGGTCGCCGGATCGCGCTGCTCGGCCACCACGCGAGTCAGGATGTCGCGTTCACTGAAGATGCCGACCACCGTCTCCCCGCGCGTCACCACCAGACACCCGATGCGCCGGTCGTTCATCAGCTTGGCGGCATCCAGCACGGTCTGGTCGGTGTAGGCGGAAGCCACCTGGTGGCCCTTCTTGGCAAGGATGTCTCTAGCGTATCGCATGGGCAACTCCTCGGATGGTCCCGGCCGGTCGGACCGGCCAGCAGTACAGCGCTGGTTCTATGATACCCGTCCGGGATTCCTTCCCCAACCCTCCTCCGCCCGCCGGTATCGAGCCGATAGTCTCAAGAAACTCCGACCCGGCGCGATACGCCGGGCCGGTGCAACGACAAGAAAGCGGATTTCTAGAAAGCGAAGCCGGACAGCACCGTCACTCGATCCGCCGTGGTGGTCAGTTCCACCGGCTCCTTCGTATTGTCCAGGGTCCCGGTGGCCTTTACGTATTCGAACGGGTTCACTCCGTGGTTGAACGCTCTCACCAGCACGGGCCGGCCGGAGCCGTCGTCTACGGTGAATGTGTCCGCGGTGAAGTACTGGTTGAAGTCCACCTTCCCGAAGACCGTGAACACAAAGCGGTCTTTGGCGTTCGAGATGATCGAGTCGCGGGTGGCCCGGTTGTTCAGGATGACCTGCGGTTTGGGAGCCACATCGAAGTCATAGGTGGTCTCTATACCGTTCACCCCGATGGTGAAAGCGTCAAGGAACGCGTCGCCCCAGTAGCCCTCTTTCCACCAGGGGCCGGTCACCCGGTCCGTCACCTTTCGACCACCCCATTCGAAGTTCAGGCTGCAGCCAGTGAGCGTCTGCGCCAATCCCCAGGTGTTTCCGACGGAGACAGGGGTCTGGAGCCGGGCCTGCGGGTAGCGCTGGAGCAGCTCACTCCAGGTGCCTCCCCAGTCCCCGCCGTAGGGATCCCACCAGACCCCCTGGGTCATACAGTCTACCATTTTCCAGACGCCGTAGTCGCTGAGGGGACCGATGCCGTCGTTCCTCAGCTCTCCGTTCTCCCAGGTGGGAGTGCCCCAGGGCATGTGGATGAAATAACGGTAGTTGATGCCGTCGCGGGTCACCATAAGCTGCAGGTTCGGGGGCTGTGAGACGCGCTCATTTGGCGGATTGTTGCCCGTCAGTTTGGTGTAGTGCCAGTAGGTCAGCCTGGAGATATCCCGGAGATACACCCCGTTGTAGGCATCCGTCCCCAGCCACACCTGCCCGGGAATGTCCAGCCCGCCACCGGGCTGCATATTGTACGCCCCAGGCCCCAGCGGGTTACCCGCCGGCGACGACTCCCGGAATTCCCCCTTGGCCGGGTAGTTCCTCGGATCGCCGGTGACTTTGCCATCGGCCGAGGCCGCCACCCAGCCCTGCATGTTGGACGGTGTCACCAGCACGGTCTCCGCCCGGCAATCGGTGCAAAAGCCAAGCAGCACGGTGAGACCGGCCACAAGTGCAAGTCTTCGCATGGTCCTCTCCTTTCCAGCGATAAGCCGGAAGGCTGTCTCTCGCGAGACAGCCTATCATCCCACCTCCAGAATAACAGGAGCAGGACCCGCGGTCAAGACAACCGTACCAGCTCTCTTTAGATCTGCATGACCTCCTTCACCTCGGGGATCAGCTGCCTGAGACGGTTCTCCACCCCCATTTTCAGGGTCAGCGCCGAGCTGGGGCAGGAGCCGCAGGCCCCCTGCAGATGCAAAGTAACCACTCCATCGTCGAAGCTGTAAAACTCGATGTCACCGCCGTCCATGGCCACGGCCGGGCGGATGTCGCGGTCCAGCACCTCGCGGATCCGTCGCTCGATCTCGCTGGTGGCCTCATCCGGCTCTGCCGTCTTCTCAGGGAAAAGCTTTTCGCCGGATTCCAGCAGCTTGCGGATGGTGTCCACTTCCGGGGCGACATCGGCCCACTCCGCCTCGGGCTTCTTGGTCAGCGAGATGAAATCCCTGCCGATCATCACGCCCGCAATGGCCTCGTTCTCGAACATCTTCGAGGCAAGAAGCGATTCTTCGGCCCGCTCCCGGCTGGTGTAGTTCAGGACTCCGCGCTCCAGCAGTACCCGTCCGACGTTGAGCTTGACAGTGTTCGGGTTGGGTGTTGCTTCGGCGGATATGGTGACCACCTGTGTGCTCATTGAAAGAAGCCTCCTCTGCGAGGTTTTTGGACATCGGACGCGACATAAGGCAGCGCGCCCTGGCAATCGCCTCTCAAAATCACTAACTGATTATACCCGCAGGGCGTGCCCGGCGCGACGGGGGAGGAATCGGCTTTAACGGAGGCCTTCCTTCAACGGCTGGAGCCTGATCAGCCGCTTGGCACGGTCCGTCGCAGGTAGAACACCGCACTGTCCCCTTCGCCTCGGCGGTTCAGCTCTTCAGTCTCGCGCCGGAAGCGGCGGATCTGATCCGGAGTGAAGATGGAGCGCGCCGGGTTCAGGAAGTAAGAGTCCTTCGCCAGCAGCGGGATTCCGCGGCGGTACTGCTCACTCCCCCAGAACTGAAAATCCGTCGAGTCGTAGACGATATGCTCCAGCGTCAGGCCGCTTGCGGCCGCCAGATACTCCATCGCGGGGATGGACGGGATATGCAGGTGCCTGGGCGCATCCGCCTGCACCCAGTGCTCTCCGTAGCGCCTGAACGCCTCGCAGGGAACCACCGGAGTACGGATCAGGATCCAACCATCCTCTCCGAGGCGTTCCGCAGCCGCCTGAAGCACCGGTTGCGGGTCCGGCACATGCTCGAAGGAATCTACAAACGTGATGATATCCCACTCTCCGGCGACATCTCCCAAGTCCATTCGCAG
>CALCJH010000246.1 GCA_937967775.1 uncultured bacterium
CTACGATGGGCGCATCGGGGCGGATTCCCTGCGGGAGAAGCTGCGATGGACGCTGGAGCACCCGGAGGAAGTCGAGAAGCTCCGCCAGAAGGCGCGCGAGCGGGTCCGCTCGGAGTACTCCTGGGACGTCATCACCGACCGCTACGAGGCGCTGTTCTGCAAAATGGTGGGCGGCGAGTAGACTGTGGCGCCTCAGCGCCCGGGCCGCGGCAGGTTCAGCAGCGATCCGGCCGGAGGGTCTGGCTCGATGGTGAACTGGGGAAGGTTGGAGTACTTCTGCAGAATGGCCTGCAGTTCCGCGTTCGCCTGCCGGTACTGCTCGTCCACATCGCGCGATGTGGCTCTCAGCCGCTGTTGCAGGCGCGCATCCACCTGCACACCCTCGCCGCTGATGGCCCGGAAGCTGGCGTCCAGCGCCACCGCCGAAGAGAGCAAGGCCAGCCGGAATGCGTCACGGAGCCGCACACATTCCGCCGGCGGCTCTTTCTGATCGAACCAGCGGGTCAACTTCGCCCACACCTGGACGATCTCCCGGTCCGCACTGGAGCCCTCGAGGCCGAACTGCCGGAACAGGGCATCCACCGCAGCGCCCACCACCTGCTTTTCCTGGGCTTCCTGCACTCCGTAGCGGTATTCATTGACATATTTCACCCAGTGGATGTACTCCACTACCTCCGACGGAGCTTGGGGCTTGCCCGGCGAAGGTTGACGTTCGACGGCCGGAGCTTCGGTCACGGGCGGCCCTGCCGGAAAGGTGGGAGTGGGCGCCTCCACCACCGACGGGCCCGAAATATCCGGCGGAGGAGGAGCTTCGGTGAGCGGCTGACCGGTCTTCAGCGCAAAGAACCACGCCGAAGCGCCCAGAATCGCGATGAGAACCGCAGCAACAAGCAGCCGCTTCGGCCACGGAGATCGGGAGCCGGATTCCTCCCGCGGGGTTTCCTGTCTAGCGTCGGTCATACGGCACTCCCGGCACGCTGCCCTCCCGCCTTCCCTCATCTGCAAACTACCATGCCCCCCATCGCACGTCAATCGGGGCACGCGGCGACAGAAAAAGGGGCGGCGGGATGCCGCCCCTCTAGTGACTTCGCCCTGCACGCCGGTGCGGGCAGACCATATCAGGGATCAGGGCGCGAGAAGCTCGCCGAACTCGCTCTCCCTCAGCCGGATGACCGGCACAACGGCCTGTCCGTCTAGCTCCGCTCCCAGCGCTCCCGTCGCGGCCACCGTATCGCCCAGGTTCGCCGTCGGCGAAAAGCCGATCACCTTCACGCCCGGCACTGTCGAAGAACCGTAGCGAATGCCCGACCCGTCGTCAATCCGGAAGTAGAGCGTTCCGAAGATGTCGGAGCCGATCTCCGTCAGCTTTCCTGCCGTGCGGATCAACAGTCCGACGTTGTTCAGTCCGGCAGCGCCGGTGACGCCGGGCTGTTGACCCTGGGCCGCCCCGCCGATGGCCGTTCCGCGAACGTAGAGCGGTACGGGCGCGTTCTGCGCACCGGTCTTCAGCACCTCGAAGGCGGTCAACTGCCGCTCACCGGCCACCGTGCTGACCCGCCCTGCAATGGTGAGGATGTCGCCCTCATCCACCAGGGGGGCATCCAGCACCTTGATGCCGCTGGAGCGGTCCGGCTGCTGCACGTAAATGATGCCGGGAGCCCCCGGCGTCAGCGTCCGGCTTACCACGACGCCGCGGACCAGCACGCCGGACTGATTCGGCTTGGACTTCACTGCGCCGAGCGTCTCGGAAAGCGCCGGCGCAGGCTGGAGCGCGACACCCAGGAACCCCAGGATGTTCTCCAGCAGCCGGTCGGCCGACAGCGTCCCTGGCCCGCCGTTCTCCGCGATGTTGGCTGTGCTCTGAGCGAACCAGTAGCTCCCCAGCATTACCGACTGCACGGACGTGCGCGCGCTGGAGCGGTAGCCAACGATGAGCGAGGCGTTCTCATCAGCCGGGCGGGATGGATTGAACCCGTCCGCGTTGAACCACTCGCCCACAGCCGAGGCCGTGCCATCCGCAAACGGGGCGACAAGGTAGCAGATCTGACCCACCTGGCGGGCGCCGTTGAACTCGCCCGGTCCACCGCTCAATCCGGCAAACAGGACCGATCCCTCCGGCGCTCCCACGATCCTGCGCAGATAGCGGTACTTATCCGTGCTGGAGTCGAAGGGCGACCCCCCCTGCCCCACGTTGAGCGCATTGACGCGGTATACATCCGCCAGGCGGTAGTTGGAGCCACGCTGGCCTTTATGGTTGGCGATGGAGTTGTAGTAGCTGGAAAGGACTTTCCCCTGGCTGTACTTCACATAGTCCCGGATACACTGGGCGGTGTAGCTGGACATGTTCCGGTTCACCGCCAGGATCAGCAACTTATATCCTGCGATGCTGTCTTCCTCGATGGTCAGACCGCTGGGTCCGGCCTGCGCGTCATACACCACATCGAAGGCCACCCCCCGGTCTTCCAGGAAGCGGCGGGCCGCCGCCCAGGAGCCCGCATAGCCCGGGTTGTTGGTGGTATCGGCCGCATTGACCTCGCTGTAGGACAACGCCACACCCTTGCTGCCCGGAGCGGGAGCCGTGGACGAGGCCACGGAGATGGGACCAGCCACCGGGGAGGCCACGCTCTCGCCCGCCCCGTTGAAGCTCTTCACCGCGTAGTAGAACGGACCTCCGGGCGTGGTACCCTGAGCAGCATCCTTCCAGCGCGGATAGTCATCCGTGGTGGCATAGAGGGTCAGCGACCCCGGCGACGTGCCCCGATAGATGTTGTAACCGGTGGGACTGTCCGTGGACGGAGCCGGCGGCGTCCATTTCAGGCGAATCTGCCCGTAGACATCGTTGGACACTTCGAGGTCGGACGGAGGCGCCGGAACACCTTGCAGATGCACCTTATATGCCTGCGGCAGAACGCCCGGATAGCGAACCAGCACATAAGT
>CALCJH010000247.1 GCA_937967775.1 uncultured bacterium
CCTGTTCCTCTCCGCGATGCGCCACTTCCGCGAGATGCTGCGCGGCTCGGGCATCAACGTCCGCTACATCGAGCTGGACGCTCCCGGCAACTCCGGGTCGCTCGGCGAAGAGCTCAAGAAGGCGCTAAGTGAACTTCAACCCCGTAAGGCCATCGTCACGCTTCCGGGCGAGTGGCGTGTGCGGGAGGATCTGCGGCGCGGCGCGCGGGAGGCCGGAGTTCCACTGGAGGAGCGTCCGGACCGGCATTTTCTTTGCTCACCCGGCGAGTTCGCGGAGCATGCCGCCTCGCGCAAGCAGCTGCGCATGGAGTTCTTCTATCGCGAGATGCGCCGAAGGCTGGGTATCTTGATGGAGGACGGCCAGCCGGCGGGAGGCGCGTGGAACCTGGACGCCGAAAACCGGCGCAGCTTTGGGCGCGAAGGTCCGGGAGAAATACCCGCGCCCGCCTCGTTTCTGCCCGACGAGCTCACGCGGCAGGTCATAGCTCTGGTGGAGCACGAGTTCCCGGAGCATCCGGGATCGCTTGCGCGCTTCGACTGGCCGGTCACCCCGGAGCAGGCCCGTCAGGCGGTGGCGCATTTCGTCGCGCATCAGCTTCCGCTCTTTGGCCCGTATCAGGACGCCATGTGGGGCGGCGAGCCGTTTCTGTATCACTCCCGTCTGTCGTCCTCGCTGAATCTGAAGCTGGTTTCACCGCTGGAGGTGGTCCGGGCGGCCGAGCGGGCTTGTCAGGAGGGCCGCGTCCCGCTGGCATCCGCTGAAGGGTTCATCCGGCAGATTATCGGCTGGCGGGAATATGTGCGGGGCGTTTACTGGCTGCTGATGCCGGAGTATTTGCAGAGGAACGCCCTCGGGGCGGCGATGGATTTGCCACGGTTTTACTGGACCGCGGACACGGATGCGCACTGCCTGCGGCAGGTGATCCTCCAGACTCTGGAATACGGCTACGCCCACCACATCCAGCGCCTGATGGTCACCGGACTGTTCGCATTGCTCTACGGCGTCGAGCCGGAAGAGGTGCACCGGTGGTATCTGGCCGTTTACGTGGACGCCGTCGAATGGGTGGAGCTGCCGAACACGCTGGGGATGTCCCAGTATGCGGATGGAGGCGTGATGGCATCCAAGCCCTACTGCGCGTCCGGCCGATACATTCAGCGGATGAGCAACTACTGCCTCTCCTGCCGCTACGACCCCGCAAAGGCGTCGGGCCCGGAAGCCTGTCCGTTCACGGTTCTGTACCGGGATTTCCTGCTCCGCCACCGTGAAACGCTGGAGACAAACCCGCGGATGACCATGCAGCTCCGCAACGCCGACCGGTGGACGCTCGAGGAGCAGGTTCAAATCCGGCGCGAAGCGGACCGCGTGCGCGCGGCTCTGGCGTGAAGAATCCCGGGCCTCCCTTAGCGTGAGGATGGAGGATTGAGTGCCATGTCCACAGCGGCGTGCCAGCTTCCCAGCCGGCTGGTTGCCAGCCGCAGAAGTCGCGGATGCCTCAGGGAGATCTGGTCGGCGTCCAGACTCTCACCGGCGTCTTTGAGGGAGCGGATCATGTCCAGAATGAGACCGGTATGCCAGACTTCGGTCCTGCGGGGGCGGCCACGCGGGGATTTCTGCAGCAGGCTGTCATAGTCTATCCCCGCCGCTTCCAGCGCTTTTCGCCAGTTGCCGAAATAGCGCGGGCTGACGGCGGCGGAGAACAGAGAGGGAAACTTGTTTTTCACCATCACCGCGCGCAGATCTTCGCCGCGGCTCTGCAGCTCGCGGATCTCCTCCAGAATGCGCTCGTGAGACCACTTGCCGATCTTCTGGAGCCTCTGCTCCTCCGATGTCTTGCGCAGCGAGTCGTAATCCACGCCGGCGGCCTCGACCGCCGCGCGCCAGCTTCCGAAGTAGCGGATGGCGGCGCTGACCAGCCGCTTTTGCTCCTGTTGAACGGCGCCGTGCCGGAGATCCACACCCTGGCGGCTGAGCTCGCGGATCTCTTCAGTGACCCTCTCCGGGCTCCAAACCCTCTTTGGCATCTTGCGTCTCTTCCTGCGCCAGCGGCAGCACCACGGTAAACGTGCTGCCCTCTCCCACAGTACTGGCCGCGAAGACTTCCCCTCCGTGCTGCTCGATCATGCTGTGCGCGAAGGCCAGTCCCAGTCCGAACCCCTTGCCCACCTCGCGAGTCGAGAAGAACGGATCGAAGATGTGCTCCAGTATCTCCGGATCGATGCCGCATCCCGTGTCCGTGATGTAGATGTTCATCCGGCCGTCCGACGTTTCGGTGGAGAACGTCAGTTCGCCCTTCTCCGGCATCGCCTGCACCGCATTTTTGATGATGTTACCCAGAGCGCGGGCGATCTTGTCCCGGTGCACCAGAATCTTGGGCAGGTTTTCCTGAACGCGGAAGTGTACCCGGATATGCGCCGGCACATCCACGGAGTGAAGCGCCTGCCGCAGCACGGTTGCCGGATCCTCCGGCTTCAGCACCAGCCCCTGCCTGCGGTCCAGAGTCAGCAACTCCGCCACAATGTTCTGGATGCGCTCCGTCCCCTCCAGTACCATTTTCGCCAGCTTCGATCGCTGTTCCTCGCTGATTCCGGGGGTGTTCAACAGCTCGGCGGCTACCGAGACTGCGGCGAGTGGGTTGTTGATCTCGTGCGCGATGCCGGCTGCCATCAGACCCACGCTGGCCAGGCGCTCCGCCTCGGCAAGCTGGCGCTCGGTGCGGACCAGATCCTGCTCGGCTTCATGGATCTGCTCAGCCATCTCGTTGAAGTGGCGGACCAACCGGCCGATCTCGTCCCGGGAGTCCGCCTCCAGCCGGATCTGCCTGTCGCCCCGCTTCAGGCCCGACATAGCCCGTCCCAGACGGTGCAACGGTCTCAGAACCGCCGCGTTCACCGACAGCGTCACCGCCAGCCACACCAGCACCAGCGTGATCCCTGCCGCAGCCGCGATCAGCGTATGCGACTGGCTGACCCGCCGCGTCAGCCAGGTGGTAGAGACGTCCACCTCAAGGTAGCCGAGCGTCTTCTGGGAGGGCGGATGGCACTGGAAGCAGGATCGGTCGTTGGCGATGGACTTAGTGACACGCAGATAGCTCTGGCCGTCTGAAAGGATCTCCTGAGTGATGGCCGTGCCGGGGAGGGGAAGCTCTAAGGTCGGCACATAGGCGTGCCCCGGCACCTGGCGCTCGGCGACATACTGGCCGTTGACCCTGCGCAGGGCGATACGTGGGAGTTCCGGGGACTCTCCCAGGTTCTCCACAGCATGCTTCATCTCGCGCGTCAGGCCGTCCAGCATGGCCCTTCGGACGGCAGCCTCCGCGACATCCGCCTTCTGCAGGGCGGTGCGTTCACTGGCCTCCTGAAGCTGGCGTTCCAGCACCAGAGACGTTGCGTACGCGATGCAGGCGAACGCCGCGACCACCACGGCGGTCACGGGGACGAAGATCTTGACCCTTACGGGAGCGGAACGCAGACGCCGCCCAACATTCATTCAGACCGCCAGATGATACGAAAGCACCGCCATCTCCTGCACAAAGTCCACGTTACGCACCACCACGCCCTGAGGGACCTTCAGGGACACTGGGGCGAAGTTCAAAATGGCGGTGATGCCGGCTCCGACCATCAGATCCGCTACAGACTGGGCCGCGCTGGCCGGAACGGCGATGATGCCCAGACGCGCGCCGACTTCGCGATTGACCTCCGGCAGCGTGGAGATGTCCCGGATCTCGTGATCCCAGAGTCTCCTCCCGATCTTGGAGGGGTTGTTGTCAAACACCGCAGCGATGCGGAAATGCTCGCGAGACAGACTGGGATAACCCACCAGCGCGGATCCCAGGTTGCCCGCGCCGACCAGGATGACCGGCTGTTCCCGGTCCACCTTCAGGATCTTGCTGATGCGCCGTGCGAGTTCAGGGACACTGTAGCCGATGCCCGGACGGCCAAACTCGCCGAAGTAGCTGAGATCTTTCCGGAACTGCGCGGCGTTGACGTGGGTGAGCTTTTCGATTTCGGCCGATGAGATGGTCTCCACTCCGCGGGCATCCAGCTCCTGCAGACAGGCGAGATACGTGGCCATCCGCTCAAGGGTGGGAACGGGGACCCTGTTGGTAGACTGGTTCATCGGACGCTCTCCACTCCGGTTGCCCGGCGGGCGGCTCTTTCTAGAGGACGGCCTGGCCGCGTCCGCCGCTTCGCTGCTCTGCCATGGCCCAGGCAGACGGCGCGGGCGCGTGAAAGCGCGCATTCACAGTTTCACAAAGTATAACATACCGGCCGCCGGCCGGCAATCCAGCGGCGACCTGGTCGCACAGTCAGCCTCCCTCGGGAGGGGCTGGGCCGCGCATCTTCCTACGCTGGATTACGCGAATGGTTGTCAGATATACTCCAGCGGAGAGGAGATCCAGAAGATTGCCCGCTACCGAGGCAAATCCCCTGAAGACCTATCATCAGCCATCGGTGGGAAAGACCCAGCTTGCTGTCGCGCGCCTGATCCGTCCCGGATCGCGTGTGCTGGAGGCCGGTTGCGCCACCGGCTATTTCACGCGATATCTCTCGCAGGAGATGGGCTGCCGTGTGACGGCGTTGGAGATCAACCCGGCCGCCGCGGAGCATGCGGCGCATTTCGCGGAGCAGATGATCGTGGGAGACATCACCAATCCGGCTGTATGGGACCAGGCCGGGGAGGGATTCGATTTCATCATCTTCGCGGATGTGCTGGAGCATCTGGCGAATCCCGCCGCTGTCCTGAGGCGCTGTCTTCCTGTGCTGACGGAAGGGGGCGGCGTGGTGGCCTCCATCCCGAACGTAGCCTATTACAAAATACGGAAGGAGCTGTTGCTGGGAAGGTGGGACTATACGGATTCCGGCATCATGGACGACTCCCATCTCCGGTTTTTCACGCGGAAGACCGCTATCGCCCTGTTCGAGGCGAGCGGTTATACCGTGGATCGTCTGGACCGGGTCTACCGCGCGAAGACCGACTGGAGGCTGCACTGGCTCTGCCCGGATGCGTTCACCTATCAGTTCGTCGTGCGCGCGCTGCCGCGGTGAGGGAGCCCAGTGAGCGTCTCTGAAGAGGACCAGCCGCCTGTGAGTTGCATCGTGGTGACCCGGAACACCCGTGAGATGACCCTGCGTTGCCTGGAATCGGTTGTGCGGTCCACGCCGGCGGGTATGGTCCAGCCGGTCGTCGTTGACAACGCCTCGCGAGACGGGACGGCCGAAGAGGTGGCGCGGCGTTTCCCTCAGGCTCAGGTCATCCGCAATCAGGAGAATGCAGGGTTTGGGAGGGCCAACAACCTGGGCGCTGCGAAGGCAGAAGGCCGGTGTCTTTTTCTGTTGAACAGCGATACGCTGGTGACAGACGGATGCATTCAGAGGCTTCTGGGGGAACTGGACGCGGATGAGAAGCTCGGGGCGGTGGCCCCCCGTTTGACGGGTGCCGACGGACAGCCACAGAAGACGGCTGACATCCTTCCGGATCCGATCGCAGATCTGTTCCCGGCGGTGCGCCGACGGCGAAGATGGCGCGTCTGCCTGGCTGCGGAAAACGGGCAACCTCTCCCGCCGGAGGGATATCTCGGCGGAGCGGCTCTGATGGTGCGCCGGTCGGCCTTCGAGCAGATCGGCGGCTTCGATCAGCGGTTCTTTTTCTATCACGAGGATGCGGACCTGAGCTTCCGGCTGGCACAGGCCGGTTGGAGTTTGCGGGTCTGTCCGCAGGCGGAGGTTGTGCATCTGGGCGGAGGATCGGCCCGCAGCCTGGGCACAGCGGCCTCCGTGGAAATGATCCGGAGCAGGCTGCAATTCCTGCTATGGCGGCGGGGACGCACGGCGGCGTTTCTTTCAGGCATTGCCAGTGTCGCGGGGCATCTGCGCCGGGCCGCATCGGCAGCGGTCCTTGCTCCGTTCAGTCCGCGGCATCGCGAGCGCCTGCGGACGCGCGCCGGGGTGCTTCTGTGGTTCGCGATGGGGCTGCCTGACAGGGACGCGCCTGTGTATCGCAGACTGCTGGGAGACTGGAGGGCATAAGCGAAGTGCAACCCTCCCGGTGGTTGGTGATCACCCATCAGTGCGGACTGGAGGGGAAGGCGTCTTCCCATCACATTGACGCCCGTCTGCCGCGGC
>CALCJH010000248.1 GCA_937967775.1 uncultured bacterium
TCCGCCCGGCGCACACCCTTCCAGGTGGCATCGTAAAGCCTGAGATACGTCTGGAGGGGAGTGAAGCCGGGAGCGGCTTTCAGCCAGCCGCTGTTAGCCTCGTTCCAGACCTCCCAGTAGCGGATGCGCCGTCCGGATTCCCGGGCGTGCCGAGCTGCCTGATAGCAGAGCTCCTCCCACTCGGCGAAATCCGCCGGCGGGGCGTGGCGGTCCGGATCGGGAAAAGCCTCCAGAGCCTGAGGCATGTAAGAGGCGCAGGCGATGAACTCACACCCCAGCTTCTCCATGAACTCCAGGCGACGGTCCAGGTCGCTCCAGTCGTACACCAGCCTGCCCGCGTCGTTCCGGCGCACGGCGTTGGTGAGGATGTTGTCCATGCGGAACCACCGGACGCCGATCTGGCGGAAGCGGGCGGCAATCTCGTCGCTGTATACCGGCAGACCCGCCCCCTGACTCAGCCCGATGAGACCGTCCGGGAGACGCCCGGCCCGGCGTGAAGCGTCCAGCCGGATGAGGGTCCGCTCCTGCGCCCGCGAGCGTTCCACAATCGTGAAGTCGGCCTCGCTCAACGACTGCTCCTTGCCAGCGTCCTGCACATCCCGGAACACGCGGATGGCGACGGGTACCGTCTGCCCGGCTCTCGCAGAACGCGACAGCAGCGCCATCCCCGCGTGGTCGTTGTCGTAGCGGCTCTGCAGGCGCCCGTTGACGTAGATTTCGCCGCCGAAGTCCGAATTCAGCTTGAGTCCGACAGCCTGGCCCTCGACACCTGTGCCATCCACTGCAGGGGGAATCACAACATCTGCTCTAAGCCACGCACCGCGGTCGCTTCCACGGAACGGCTCTTTCAGGCGCACAGTGCGCCAGCCCTCCTGCGCGCAGACTTCCTTAAGGCTCTTTCCACCGTCGGTATACAGCAGCCAGGAATCCCAACTCCCGGAATCCGTTAGCCCCGGCGCAGGCACGGCGAGTATTCCGGCGGCCATCAGGGCCACTATAGTCCCAGTCCTCATCCGCCACACTCCTTCGCGCGCCATCCCGGCTCGCCCGCAGGGTGCGAGCAGACGGCGGCGCACCCTCTACAGTTGGACGCAAAAGAAAAGCCCTCCTGCCCCGGGGGACTTCAGGGCAGGAGGGTGGCGTGTCCGGAGTTACGGAGGGATGGTGCTGAGAGAAAAGACTGGCGGGCGATGCCCTTCAGGCGGCGTGAATCACGGTCGGCGCAGCCTTGGGACGGCTGTCGGCGTCCACCTCCAGCTCTCCGCCTGGACCGATGGCGACCACCCCGGTGGAGGGCGGAGCATTGCTGCATTCCCGGCACACCCAGACAGCCAGATGCTTCAGGTGCTCCGGAACGTTCTCGATCGGCCTACCGCACTTGCAGATCATCTCTGGAGAAACCCCCGACTCTGCTTCCGGATCCCTCCGGCGCACGGGGCGGCCGGGGTCCTTCGGCGAAATGCGTCCACTGGGGTTGTCCCACAGCCAAGGCGCAGTGCGGCCCCGGTAATAGTGCGGGAATTCAGGGAGCGCGGGCCCGGATGCCCTGCGAGGACTACTCGTCCTTCCAGGTGCGCGCCATGAGATTGCGCAGCGCCTGCTCCGGGGACCGGCCCTCAAACAGGGTGGCGTGGATCTCAGCGCAGATGGGAACATCCACGCCGGTCTGCTCCGCCAGTTTCATAACCGCCCGGGTAGTGGGCACGCCCTCCGCCACCTGGGAGATCTCTGCAAGCGCCTCATCCAGGCTTCGACCCTGTCCTAGAGCCAGCCCCACGCGCAGGTTGCGGCTGAGGCGGCTGGAGGCAGTAGCGATGAGGTCCCCCACCCCGGACAGTCCGCTGAACGTGGAAGACCGGGCTCCCAGAGCCTCTCCCAGACGCATCATCTCGGCGAGTCCCCGCGTGAGCAACGCGGCTTTGGCGTTGTCGCCGAAGCCCATGCCATCGCAGATGCCGGCTCCGATGGCCATCACGTTCTTCAACGCGCCGCCCAGCTCTACACCGATGACGTCCGGGCTGGTGTATAGACGGAACGTGGGTCCTCCCAGCACCACGCGGCAGAAACGCGCCACCTCCGCATCAGTCGAGGCAATGACTCCGGCCGTCGGGGCGCCCGCCGCAAGTTCCACGGCCAGGTTGGGACCGGACAGAGCAGCCAGCGACTCACGGCATTCCGGAATGACATCCCCGATGACCTGCGTCAGCCGCCTCCCCGTCTCACTGTCCAGCCCCTTGGACGCGCTGACGATATAGGCTCCCGGCTTCACCACTCCGGCCAGAAGCTCCGTGACCTCCGCCACGGCATAGGAAGGGACTGCCACGATGATGACATCAGCCCCTCCGGCCGCCTCCTCCATATCCCCGGTGACGATAAGATCGTCCTCAAACGGAAATCCAGGAAGATAACGGCGGTTCTCGCGGACGGCCTGTAGCTCATCCGCCATCTCCGCGTTTCGCGCCCAGAGGAAGACCTCGCATCCGCTGCCACACATGATGCGTGCCAGCGCCGTGCCCCAGCTTCCCGCCCCGATCACTGCAAGCTTCAGTTCGCCTTCAGACATCCCTGACCTTCAGACCCCGTCTATTCGTTCAGCGGGCGCCAGAAGTTCGCCAGCGCCCATCCCGCAATCCCCGCCAGATATGCCAGGCTCATGGCATCCGCCCCCGTGAAAAGCCCCGCCCGCCGCAGCGCCTCACCGGCTTCCGGGGCCCTGGCATACGCCATCAAAAGCACGGC
>CALCJH010000249.1 GCA_937967775.1 uncultured bacterium
GGCTCCCGCAACGGTTTCGGGCGACCTCAAGCGTGACACTCTGACCGTCCACGCCACCTTTCGGGAAACAGGTCTGACCCGTGCCTTTCAGCAAACCACCGAGGGCCGGGTTCGGCCATTCATCTGGGTTGTTCCACGGCAGATCGCGGGAAGTAACAAAGTGATTGCGGGGTTTATCACTCTTTTGCACAGCTTGCGCAAGCACGCCTCACTGGAAGAGGGGCTACGCTGATTGACTGTGCAGGGGGAAGACCTCTCTGCCGGTGCAGCATATGGGAGGTTGCCAAGCCGCCGGGAAGGAGCACGAGGGGGAACTTCGAACAGTGTTGTCAGGCAGGCAGATTGCAGGCTATTTCATCCGGGCGGAGTCGTCCCCTTTGTCCTGATCTTCCACGGACTCGGCGGCAGCGTTCAGGGACTCGCGATCCACTCCCGCCGCGCGCACGTTCTCCTCGGCCACCTGCTCAAGCAGCTCCTTGCGATGCACAGCGATGGAGCGGGGCGCGTTGATACCCAGCCTCACCTGCTCGCCGCGCACCTCCAGCACGGTGACTTCGATCTGATCTCCGATCACGATCTGTTGTCCGACCTTCCTGGCCAGCACCAGCATCCTGCTTCACCCTTTTCTACCCGGCTTCGCTACGCCGCCCGCGACCCGGCCTCCTTCGCCGCGCCTTCCGGCTGCCGCTTCAGTTGAAACAGCAGATGCCTGGGCGAGTAGTTCTCGCTGGACAACACCACCTGTTTCGCTGCCAGAGTCCTGCGGTTCACCACGATGGGCCCCAGCAAGTTGGTCGTCACGCGGCGCTCCTCGTCCACAGTGACCGTGGTCAGCACCACCGCATCCTCCGCGCTGGTCAGCTCCAGGGCCTCCACATCCGCGTCCTGCAGATCGAACTCGTAGTCGTTGAAGAAGTCCATCGGATTGATGACCGCCAGCGACAGCGCCGGCTCATCAAGACATTGTAACCAAAGGAACGGAGAATCCTCCCGGTGGGACAGCAGGCAGAATCTTTTCGCCTGTGGAATCCCCACCAGACCGTCCTTAAGATGGATGCAGGACTTCTCCTCGATCTCGATCTCACCGAAACGCGTGACCACGTTCATCACAAACAGCCCTCCCAGGAGACGGCCCGCGCCGTCTACCTCAGATAGTCCAGCAGTGTCAGTCGGAACACGGAAGAGGCAGAAAACAGCGCGGCCTGATAGACCTGCTCCTGGGTTTTCAGGTCCACCACAGCCTGAGCCACGTCTGCATCTTCGGTCCTGGAACGCAATTCCTTGAGATTGTCCCGTGTCTGTTCCAGATGCCCCACCATCCCTTCCATGTTCTGGATGCGTCCTCCAAACTCAACCCGCATCGCCAGGGTGCGCTTGGCCGCCGACTCCAGGCGCGTGATTCCCAGCTCCGTCCCCGGAGTGTCGGCGTTCAGGATGGCCTGCTTCAGTTCCTGAATGACCCGGAACAGATCCGGCTCGCCCGGCGCGGCCGCGGAGTCCAGGTTGAAAACCGCCGCCGCAGTGGTGCTGACGGACACCACCGTGGACGGGCTGACCTGGATGTGCACGGAGCCATCCCCGCCGCCGTAGGTGAAGCCCGTGCCCACGGTCTCTGCCGGCGCTGTTCCGAAGATCTGGTCCAGCGTGTACCCACCGGATACCGAAACCTGGATGACGTTGCCGATGTCCGGATGCGCCATCCTCAGCTCCACCCCGCCCGACCCGTTGTCGCGCGCGGTCACCCGGTGCAGTCCGCTCCTCGCATTGATGCGGGAGATGAGCGCTGCGGCCGTGTCGCCGGGCTCGACGGCGATGGCCACACCGTTGATGGTCAAGGTGCCGCCGGTGGCCTGCGGCGCGAACGCCCCAGTGCCTGTGAAACGGTGCTCCCGTGCCACCGGCGCAGAATCTGTCCGGTGGCCGGAGAAGATGTACCGCCCCAGGTGGCGCGTGTCCGCCACGTCGCGGAGGCGCTCCAAAAGCGCGTCCAGCTTGGCCGCCAGCCCCTCCCGGGCGGCGGGGGACATGGTGGCGTTGATGGAGCTCTGAGCGTCCGTAATGGCGGAGCGGATCTGACTGTAGACCTCGTCCAGCGCGGCGGATGTGCGCGCCATGAAATCCTTCGCGATGCCGGCGTTGCGCAGGTACTGTTCGATATCCGTAAGCTGCTGGGTGTAATACAGGCTCTGATTTGCCGCAACCGGGTCATGCGAGGGACGGCTGACCTTCTTTCCGCTGGCCACCGTCTCCTGCAGGCGCACCAGACGCGCGTAGCTCGTGGCCATGTTCGCCTTGGCATACTCCGTCTGAGATCCGAGTGTGACGCGCATTCAGGATTCCCTCCTTTACCTCACACCCACCTGCTCCAGCAGGACCTGCAGAATGTAGTTGGTGGCCTCGAAGATCCGGGCCGAGGCCGCAAAGGTCTGCTGATAGCGCACCATGTCCGCCAGCTCCTCGTCCAGCGACACCCCGGACACCGATTCCCGCTGTCGGATCAGCTGCTGAAGGGTGAACTCACGCGTCGTGGCGCTGCGCTCCGCCAGCGCAAGGTCGCCCCCGATGCCGGTCACCAGGGATCGGTAGCTCTGGCTGATGGTCTCTCCGCCGATCAGCACCATCTCCGAAAGATCCGCGATGGCCTGGGCGATGGCCGTGTTGCCGGGCTCACCCGTCGCGGAAGCCGCCACCAGCGCCGGATTATCCAGAACCTGCTGGTTCACTCGAAGCGTGGCCGCTCCCGTGCCCGGCGCGAAGAAGTCCACACCGGTCGTACCGGACATACCGTAACCTTGCCGGTGCAGGGCGTTGACCTGCTGGATCAGCGTGTTGGCGATAGTATCCAACTGGCCCAGATACCGTGGGATGGCCGAATCCCGGATGTCCAGGATTCCCCGGACCTCTCCGGAGGTGATGGTCACCCTGCCCATCCCGTCCGCCCACACGGGCTGCCAGGCGCCCGAGGCGTCCTGCTCGATGGCGATCTCCCTTCGGAATGCGCCCTGCACGAGAGCGTGGCCGCCGATGTTCAGGATGAAATCGCTTCCGGAGTTGCCGTGCGCGGAGACGTTGATCAGCGTGGACAGCTCCTCGATCAGCTGGTCTCGCCGGTTCAGCAGGTCGTTGGGACCGAAGCCGCCGTGATCCAGTGCCACGATCTTTTCGTTGACCTCCGCGATGTCGCGGGCGATGCGGTTGATCTGGTCCACGCGCGTGGCCACTCCGGAGTTCATCTGAGTCTGCTGCGCCCGGATGTTGGCGTAGATCTCGCGGATCCGGTTGGCCAGAATGTCCGCGCTGGCGACCACCGCGGTCCGGGGCGGCAGGCCTTCCGGGTTGGTGGCCAGCTCGCGCCACTGATTCCAGAACTTATCCAGCAGAGTGGCCAGGCCGTTGTCGCCCAGCTCGTTGAACTGGCTCTCGATGGCGGTCAGAAGGTCCCGCGCCGTGCTCCACTGCGCTTTGGACTGGGTGGCCGTATTGATGCGCATGTCTAGAAAAGCATCCTGAAGGCGACGGATGCCTTTCAGCTGCACTCCCGTGCCGGTAAAGGATCCCGCCGTGGCCGAGTTGATGGAGGTGCCGGTGGGCGGGTTGCCCTCCGCAAAGATGGGCGCCTGCCGCTTGAATCCGGGGGTGTTCGCGTTCGCGATGTTGTTCGCGATGATCTCCATCGCCGCCCGCGCGGCATGCATACCGGATGCGGCTGTTGTCAGCGATGTGAACGTGCCCATCCTGCAGCCTCCGTATTCAGACCTGCGCGTCCAGCACCAGACTGCCCGGAGCGGCCGGAACCGGCTGTCCCGCCTCTTCCTGCTGAGCCTGGCTCACGGCGTCCAGCGTCAGCCGGATGAACTCCAGCGCGTTCGCCGAGAGGGTTGCGTTGATCTCCGAGGCCGTGGCCAGCCGTGAAGCCTCCTCCGTCAGCCTGCCGGAGAGCTCCTCAAGACGCTCGCGCTGCCGGTCCGGCAACAGAGGGGCCACCGCCGAGAGGCTGGCGCCCGGGCCGTCCACACCGAGAGCCGAGGCCAGGCGCTCCAGCATCTTCGCGGACGCCCGCTGCAGCCGGTCCAGCCGCGATAGCTCGTCCGTCTGCTTCTGATTGATCTCGATGATGGCATCCACATCGTGAGTGATGAGCGCCTGCCGGTTGGCTTCAGCCAGCGCCACCAGCCGTTCGAGACCCTCCAGCTTCTGAACCAGCGACCCTTCCAGAGCCGCAAATGCTTCAGGGGACATCGGTAAGCCCTCACTCCTTGCCGGAAAGCGACGAAAGCAGACGGTCGGCCAGCCTGCCGGGATCCCGCTCCAGAGAGCCTTCCCGGAGCTTGCGCGCCGCCTCGGCCACGCGATCCTCGCGCACCTCGGGAGCAGCCTTCGCCGCCCGCACACCCGC
This sequence comes from uncultured bacterium, assembly GCA_937967775.1. GTDB lineage: Bacteria > Armatimonadota > UBA5829 > DSUL01 > DSUL01 > CALCJH01. The sequence continues at coordinate 4,397 of CALCJH010000249.1, forward strand.
CGCCACCTCGCTTGCCCGGCGGCTGACATCCACCGTGTCCGTGCCGCGGACCTCCGGCTCATCAGCCGGACCCACCGGCTGCACTTTCGGCAGCCCGATGCCGGCGATCTTGTTGATCGAAGCGTTGGATATGTTCATTTCTCTGACTCACCCTCTCCACCGGAGGAGACCGTCGGCGTGGGGCTGGCACTCTCCTTCCGGATGGACGGCTCCAGCTGGCGGTACAGCATCTCCGCCAGGCCGAACGAACCCTGCCGGCTGATGCTCTCAGCTAGCGCTCCGTCCAGCATCTCCTCATAGGTCTTCCGGGCGCTGGAGCGCTCCACAAGGCCGTCGTCCGGAATGGATTCCCGCATCTTCTGCAGCAGATAGCGCAGGAAGGTGGCCTCCATATCCTGACAGGCTTTGCGGAGCTCCTCCTGCTCCCGGGTCATCTGCCCGGAGGCCCCTGCGGATGGACGAATGTTCGAGATCTGCATACCAGCCTCCACTGCCCGGGAAAACTCTTCAGATGATCACCAGCTCCGCCCCGAGCGCCCCCGCCTGCTTGATGGCCTGCAGGATGGCGATGATATCCCGCGGAGTGACTTTCATGGCGTTCAGTGCGCGGATCAGCTCGTCCAGAGTGGATCCCTCCTCTATTATCTGGAAGACGGACTGGGTTTCGGTAGCCCGGACCGAGGTCTCGGGCACCACCACCGTCTCGCCCGTGCGGCTGAACGGTTGAGGCTGAGAGACGTTGTAGGTGGTGGAGATCTCCACCGCCAGGTTCCCGTGCGATACGGCCACGTTGCC
>CALCJH010000250.1 GCA_937967775.1 uncultured bacterium
GGCTGATGGTGCGGATGCACCTCGTCGTCCGGGTCACGCCAGATCATAGGCACCGGAAGGATATAGGTCCGGGGGCGTAGAGGCTCGCCACTCAGAATGCGATGGATGATGTCCACTGCGATCTCGCCTGCCCGTCCGAAATCCGGGTGCGAGGTGGGGAAGCGGGGATAGAAATAGCTGGTGGCGTCGTGGTCGTCGAACCCGGCCACCAGAATATCATCCGGGACCTTGACTCCCTGCTCCATAAGCGCCCGGATGAGCTGCATTGCGGAGTGGTCTTCCCAGGCGATGACGGCGTCCGGTACAGGATCCAGCGAGAGCAGCTCGCGGGTGATCTCCCGGAAGTCCTCATCGAAGCCCTTGACCCACGTTTCCAGCCGCGGCGGAGAGGGCCAACCACGATAGGCGGGTGGGATGGGGATCCCCTCTTCGCGCATGGCGCTTTCCCACCCCTGACGCCTCTCGTGAACGGAGTTCCAGAGCTGCTCTTCAGAGACGTGCATAAAGGCGATCCTGCGCCGCCCGTGCTGGATGAGGGCTTTCGTCATATCGTAGCCGAGGCGGTAGTTGTCGAAGACCACCATCGGGCGGTCCCAGTACTCCTGCCCCAGGTCAATGGCCACGATGGGCACATCGCGCCAGCGGCGGGTCATATAGTCTTCGGCGAGATGCCGCCGCTCCCGGACTGCAGGTGAGATGACTACTCCTACTGCTCCAGCCGCAAGGTGCTCCTCGATGAGGCGCGCTTCGTGGTCGGCTGAAAAACTGGCGCTGGCGGTCAGCAGCTTGTATCCGTACTCGCGGGCCCTGCGCTCAACGCCCCGGAAGGCCCGCACACTGAGCCAGTCGTCCTTGAGCTGGGCAATGAAGCTGATGAAGGAGGTAGAGACGTGGTGGACACGGCGCTCGGGAGGCACTTCGGCAACGTAGGTGCCGCTGCCCTGACGGCTGCGGACCAGTCCTTCCGAGGCCAGCACCCCCAGGGCGCGGACGATGGTAGGCAGGCTGGCTCCGTAGCGCTTCTGCAACTCGTGCTGGGTGGGCAGCCGCTCGCCGGGACGCAGCCGCGCTCCGGTTAGCCATTCGGCTTTGATCTCTTCCGCTATGCGCAGGTAGACAGGACGTCTGGACACGTCAGCGTGCTCTCTGTTCTCTGAAGCGCCTTTCCCGGACCGGCAGGAGAACCTGATCCCGTCCTCCCTGGCCGTTGCGACAGTATACCTTTCCCGCGACCGATTCTCCAGTGCGGCGTTCTTCCTGGCAACGGAGACGGTCATGCTCCGGTCTTCCAGCCCCGGCCCGCGGGTGAAAGGGAAGAATTTATAAACTTACCTGTCTATATGTTATCAAATAGTGGCCCTGCACGGTGAAAATTTCTCTAAAAAAGGTGTTGACAGGAAGACTTTTCTCTGGCATACTATAGCTGCTGGTGGACAACAGATTTGCCTCGCGCAGGCGTCATCGCAGGCTGGCGCCTGCACCGCAATCGGGCCCGGCTGCCCAGACCGGGCCCGATATTTTCTCAACCCTTGCTACATCGTCGGCCAGACAGCTCCTCCCCTTCCATTCCGGCTTGACCATTCACGATTGGCTTGGTGTTCCCCGAACCAGTTCCCGAAACCACCCGATACCCCCTCATCCAAACCTTCTCCCACCGGGGGAGAAGGCTTTTTCTCGCCTTCGGCGCCGCTCCTCCATCTGCATGTGCGGCAGCTCTCCGGGAACAGAGGCAGCAAGTTGCAAGCGCTGTCCCGGTAACGGGTGGCCTTGATGAGGACGACTGTCCTTGCCGAGTTTCTTTACTCCAGACTCGAAATGCTCGACCACTGCCTACGGTGGTCGAGTAGCGCGGCATCAGCCGCGCGTATCAAGACCACGTGTTGCGGAATGTGGTTTCGACTCGTTCGGCTCCGCCGGACGGTTCAACCGGCGTAGAAGGGTCGGGTACCCTGTCGTGACGCCAAGCGCGTCAAGACAAGGAACAAATATGAGTCTATAAGACTAAAGTTTTTTCACATCAGTATGTTTAGCTCGTGACGGTTACGGGTATTACAGCAACGGGAGGTGGAGAAGAGAAACACGGTGCAAAGGAGGTGATGATCGAATGGTGCGCAAGAACGATACCGAGGGAGCCCTGGTTCGAAGGGAGGACAGCCTGACTGACTTCTGGTCCGCTCCGGCGAGGTCGCTGTTCCGGGAGTTCGACGAGCTGCGCCGAAGCGTGGACCGCCTGTTCGGTGGACTGGGTGTCCTTTCTGGCCCGCTGTTCGAGTCGCCTGTCTTTGACGCCGGGTTTGGCGCGGTTGACATCTATGAGACCGGTGAGGACGTCCGCATCTCGGTGGAGCTGCCGGGTGTGGAGCAGAAAGACGTCCAGATCTCCGTGACCGGCGATACGCTCACCATCTCCGGCGAGCGCGCCGCCGAGGAGGAGAAGGAAGAGGGCCGCTACCATATCCGGCAGAGCGCGCGCGGCGCGTTCCGGCGGTCGTTCCGCCTGCCTGCGGAGGTTGATGCGGACAAGGCGAAGGCTGTCATGAAGAACGGCGTGCTGAAGGTCACCCTCCCGAAGACCCAGGTGGCCAAGACCCGCAACATCAAGGTCGAGTCGGCCTGACGCCTGGAGTCTTCAGACAGACACCGTGGGGGGCGCCCGCAAGGGCGCCCTTTTTGCATCAAAGGTCTGTCCCATCGCGCCCACCTTTGCGGCCTTTTCCCGGTGACGCAGCGGCGGTTTTCCCGCTATGATGCTCCCGGAAAATCCCAAAGCCAGGATCGGTTGCACCCAATGACAGACAGATCGCCCTCCCGGCGCACGGAGGCCTGCGTGCGCTTCCTCCCTTCAGACCGCATACGCCACGTCCGCGACTCCCTGACCATCTTCGCTCTCGCCCGCGAGGCGGATGTCGCCATCTACAACACCTGCAACGGAGTCGGAACCTGCGGTAAGTGCCTGGTGCGCGTCAAAGGCCCTGTTTCGGAGCCCACGGACACTGAACGGCGCTTCCTTTCGGATGAGCAGTTGAAGGACGGCTGGCGGCTGGCGTGCCAGACGTGGCCCCGGGGGGAGGTGGAGGTCACCGTCCCCTCGTACGGCCCGCAGCAGATTCTGACCGGCGGAGTGCGCGCCCGGTTCCG
>CALCJH010000251.1 GCA_937967775.1 uncultured bacterium
ACGGGCCGGGTACAGAGGGATGTCCCGCGGAGGAAATCCCAGCGCGCCCGCTATGACATCCTGCGCGCGGAAGAACAGCAGAAAGAACCAGAAACTGAACGACACGTCCAGCGGCAGCAGATACGACACCCCCACCACCGATAGCGCGATGACCACAGTAGTCCAGTGAAGCTGGCTCCAGGGAAGGGTCACCACATATTGATTGAGGTTGTACATCACGGGGATGTAGGGAACCTGCGGGAAGTTGTTATGCAGGCCGTTCAGCAGGTGCAGGAAAGTGGGTATGGAGAACCCCAGCCACAGGGCCCGGCTCCTCAGGAAGGGCTTGCGCTCGCCGGAAGCCAGCTCCACCGGAAGCTGCACCAGCGGGAAGGACAGGCGCTCGTTGTCCACCCACTGCTTGCGCAGCAGCGCCGCAATGCAGGCCATCAGGAAGAACATCAGCAGGGCGAGCGTCGTCCACGCGACCAGCGGCGCAAGCCACAGCTTCCACGGGATGGGCTCGCCGTGCCGCAGCCCCTCGTAGAACCCGCGGGACACCTCCTGCATCTCGGGGCCGGACGGGTCCCACGGCACCAGCCACGATGGGATGTGCCGGTAGAATGTCTCGCGCCAGCCATTGCTCGGAGTGGCGAAGTAGTTCGGCGCAACCAGCGCAGGCAGGAGAACCGCCATCAGGCCGAATGATGAGACGAGCGCGGCGCAGACCATCATGAAGTAGATGGCTATGATCTCCGCGGGGGTCAGCCGCAGCCAGGGAGCGAAGCGGCGGAGGATGGCATTGCCGAACAACAAGACGAACAGACCGGCCATCGCGCCGGGAGGCAGATGGGTGGAGCCGAGCATGACGGCGTCTATGCTGCCGCCCCGGCTGGCCACCAGTTCCCCGTAGCCCACCAGCACACAGACGCCCACCACACACAGGACGCCCAGCAGGTAGGCGCGCGGACGCACGCCAGCACGCTCAGCGATGGCGGAGGGTTCCTTCATTGCAGGGCAGCTGGAACCTCTCCGCGCCCGTGGCGCGCAAAGAGAAGCGCTTCCGGAGTTGACTGGCGGAGGAGACGAGGCACTCAGATCACTTCGCCGTCCCGGGCACGATATCCTTCCCCGAAAGGAACCGTGGCAGAAGGAATCCTGCTGCGTCCATAATGCCGCGACCCGGCCCCAGGAAGCATGGGGGCCGGACAATGCCTGCGGAATCAAGGAGGCCCCTAACATGGCCACGACAGAGAAAGGCCCCGTCTACGTCGTTCAGCACAATCACTTCGATCCCATCTGGCGGCGCTGCTGGGAGCGTCCGTTCGACTACAGAGGGAAGCGATACCGCCCCTACTGCGAGCTGGAGGAGTATTTCATCGAAATCTGGCTGGAAACGGCCAAAAAAGGCGCGGTCTTCTCCGAAGGACAGGCGGAAGTGTTCCGCAAGTTCCTGGAGAGCAACCCGGAAAAGCTCACTAAAATGCGCAAGCTGGTGAAGGAGGGGGCCATCGAGCTCACCGCGGCAGGCCTGACCGTCCCGGACACCAACATGCCATCCGGAGAGACGCTGATCCGGAACCTGGCTGCCGGGCAGTGGTATTTCGAGGAAACCTTCGGAGTCATCCCCGATATCGGCTGGCTGGAGGACGCTTTCGGCCAGAGCGCGCAGACCCCCCAGATCTACCGTGGATGCGGGTGCCGCAGCGTCCAGAAGTTAAGCTACAAGCGCGTCCCCGGAGACTACTGGAAGGGTCTGGATGGCACCGTCATCTTCACCAAGGATCCCGAGCGTGTGACCTCGACAGGCGGAGGCATCAAGATCGCTCCCTGCCCGGCATGCGACGGGATGGGCTGCCCTAAGTGCGGATACCGCGGCCTGGCCGACACCAGCCACGCGACGGACGAGGAGATCCTCCGCGCACTGGAAACGCACGATGCATCCGGACCCTGGAGTCTGGTACATATCGGCGGTGAGGAAGCTGTTCCTAACCCCCGGGTGGTAGAACTTGTGGAGCAGGCACGGCAGCGGCTTGGGCTTGACATCCGTTTCGGCGGCTACACGCTGATGAACCGTTATCACGCGGAAGAGATCGCCCGAGCGGACGATCCGGGTCTGGAAGTGTCCGCCCAAGTGGAGGCCAATCCCGTCTCCACGGGCTGCTACGTATCCAGAATAGAGATCAAGAAGCGCTTCCGGGAGATGGAGAACCTTCTGGTCACGGCCGAAAAGTGGGCCACCGTGGGGCATCTTCTGGGCGAAGCCTATCCCGGCGATGCGCTCAATGAGGCCTGGCGGCGGCTTCTGTTCTGCGCGTTCCACGACGCCATCACGAGCACGCACATTGACGCGGCGTATTACGAGATCCTGGACACGCTGGACGCCGTGGAAGACCTTTCCCAGCAGGCGCTTTCTGCCAGTCTGGATCGGATTGAACAGAGAATCCGGTCCGGGGAGGACGACCTTTATCTGCTTCTCTACAACGCCGAAAGCTGGCCCCGGACGGATCCCGTGCGGATCTCGCTGAATACGGCGGGACAGAATCCCACCTTCCTGGATGCAGACGGAAAGGCGGTGCGGATGCTGGATGTCCGGGTGAAGGGTCCGGAAACGGAGTACACCATCCTGCCTCCTCCGATTCCACCCCTGGGCTATACAGCCATTCTGATCGGCCCCGAAGAGAAGCCGGCCGACTGTGGAGAGTGGTGGGATGGGCCGGCGACATTTGAAACCGGCTCATACCGCGTGACAGTCTCGGAGCGGGGAATCTCCTCGATCACGGATCTGCGCACGGGATATGAGATCAGCGACAGCCAGGGGTATCTGATCAACGAGCTGGTTCTGGAGGAGGATATCGGACATCCCTGGGGCACGATGCAGCCGCCTTCCTTCGAGGAGCGTCTGGGACGCCACACCACGCGCGTGCGGACGCGCAGAGGCGCCGGGTGCCATGAGGTGCTGGTGACCGGGCAGTACAGGGGGAGCGACTCGAACACCCGCCAGCTCCT
>CALCJH010000252.1 GCA_937967775.1 uncultured bacterium
TCCGTGCGTTTGTGCTGCTGTCAAAAACGTGCTCCTGTCATGATTTCAGGCTCTGTTTGTCTCCTCCTGCGCATCCAGCAGATCCAGACATAGCCGCAGGGTGTGCGCCGCATCGGCGATTCCCGTGCGCATCGGCGGACCCCCGCCGATCGCCGCCAGAAACGCCGCAGCCTGCCTGCGGAGCGCTTCTGCGTAGTCCGCCCCGTACAGATGGACGTGCTCCCAGGAGGAAGCGCCTTTCCTCCACACCTCGCACTCGAAACCCGGTTCCCGGATCCTGACGGATGCCTCCGGCCCGGAGAAGTCATAGACGTTCTCGTTGACCGGCTGATACTGATTGGCGTGCAGCACTCCGATTGCGGGGGAATCCTGGAAGTCGAAGCAGACTGCGACAGTGTCATCCACGTCCACGCCGGCAAGCGCCAGGTGCCGGGCGAAACCTCGTATGGAGCGGATGGGGCCACCATACCACTGGATCAGGTCCAGAAAATGGCTGGCAAAATCGAGGGTGCACCCTCCGCCTTTCTCCCGCGAAGCATAGTAGATGTCGCAATAGTCGGGACGGTAGGCCGCGAACGGCTGACCCGCGCATACCCGCACACTGAGAACGGGGCCTATCTGGCCAGAGTGGACCAGCTCGTGGGCATACTCGTGCGCAGGGTGATACCGGCGCACATATGCGATGGCCGCGATGGCACCGGAATGCTTCTCCGCTTCCGCCAGAAGCTCCGGCACCCCGTCCCAGCTGGCAGCAAGAGGCTTTTCGCAGAGCACAGGCACACCTTCCCGGAGACAGCGCATCAGGAAAGGAACGTGCAGGTGAGACGGAACACAGATGACCACGCCGTCGAACTGGTTGAGATCCGTATCTTCCCACGAGGTCTCCAGCGTCTGCGCTCCGTGCTCCCGCGCCAGAGCCAGACGGCGCTCGTCGGCGTCTATTACAGTGATGGAGGTGGAGGGGTCGGCGGTAGAAAACGCCCGGACCTGCTTCAGCCCGATGCTGCCGGCGCCCACGACCAGAATGCGCGCGCTCATCGCCCGGCCTCCTTTCCCACGGGCGGCATCACGAGGAGCCCAGTCCCCGCTTCCCGCATACTACAGGAGTAGATTCGAGAGAGCCGCGCCGGAAACCCTCTTCTGGAACTCCCGGATCAGATTCTGGCAGTAGCTGTTCAGACCCAGGACATCCGCGCCGATGTTCAGGAAGGTGTAGCCCAGTTCCACCAACTCCTCCACGTTGTCCAGATTAGCCACGGTGCCCGCGAACTTGCCGTGCTCCCGGGCCGCCTGCGCCACACGGCGGCGTGCTTCCAGCACGCGGGGATGATCGAAGTCTCCAGGCACGCCCAGCCCGTGACTGAAGTCGGCCGGCCCGAAAAAAAGGATGTCAATTCCCTCCAGAGACGCAATGGCGTCCAGGTCCGCCAACGGCTCGGGATCCTCGATCTGAACGGCCACGAAGCGCTGCTCGTTGGACTCGCGGATGTAATCCGCAAGGTCCACATTGCAGTAGATGCCGTCTGCGTTTCCGCCGTCCAGCGGCCGGCGACCCAGAGGATGGAAGCGGGTCATCCGTACCACCTCGCGCGCGTCCTCCATGCTCCGGATGTGCGGTACCATAATGCCGGCCGCGTCCAGTTCCAGGGGGCGGATGTAGTCGCTGTAAGCTCCACGGGTCACCCGCACCAGCACATCGGTGTTCTGGGTCTTGGCCGCCCAGATCTGCTTCTCAACGATATCCCAGTCGTTGGCGGTGTGCTCCAGGTCGCTCCAGATGCAGTCAAACCCGAACACACCTACCAGCTCCGCCAGACGGGCGCAGCTGGAGTTTAGTTTGAAGCAGCTGGCGACCTCCCCCGCGCGCAGTTTGGCCAGCACGCGGCTCGGTCTCATATGCATGGACGTCTCGGTTACCTCCCCCGCCGCGCGGCCCACCGGGGAACCCGGCTGCCTCACCGGGTGCGGGCGCCTTATGCCGCCGGCGCTTTTGTCGGTCAAAAAACTTCGAGCGAAAGCCCGCAGGACTAGGCAGCAGATCCCCCGTTCCCGCCGGAAGGATGCTCCTTATCCCTATGCTCTTCCAGTTGCGGGTCCCAGGTATGGATGTGGCGCCGCATCACGTCCTTGGCGGCATTCACATCGCGGGCGCGCAATGCGGCGAGCAGCTCACGATGCCCTTCCGCCGTCCGGTCCCGGGCATCCATACCCACCAGCTTCTGCGCCCGCAGGAAGAACCGGCCCAGGAACGCGCCGAACTCAGTGAGAATGGGGTTGTCCGCGATCTCCAGGAGCTGCCTGTGGAAATCCAGATCCAGTTCCGCGAACTCTTCCGCAGTGGTCGCCTCACTGATGCGCCGGTTGCACTCCTCCAGCTGCAGCAGACTGACCTCGTCCAGGTTGCGGACCACCAGGTCCATCAGTCCCACCTCGATGATGAGACGGGCCTGGATGAAGTGGGCCATCTCCGGGTCGTTGCGCAGGATGGCAAAGGAGATATGGTCCACCACGTTCGAGTAGTCGAACGAGGAGACATACATCCCGTCCCCGACCTTGATCTCGATCAGCCCCACGGCTTCCAGGGACTTTAGAGCCTCCCGCAGGATATTGCGGCTCACGTTCAGGCTGGAAGTCAGGACTTTCTCAGAAGGAAGGCGGTCACCCGGTCCGAGGTTATTGGAGGAGATGTAATCCTTGATACTCTCCATCACCCTCGTGGTGAGGTTGACCCGTCTGACAGGTTCGATCTGCTTCATTGATACTATTATCCTTCCACCTGTATCTTATCCCGTCAGAGCCCATCATGCCATAAGCCCTGGCAGATCGAATCCCGGACCGGGGTTCCGGGATACCAGGCCCACATGCCGGAAGCGGAGCGGCTGCTTCCGGTCACCCTCCTGTTTCCGGCCCGGCCGGGCGGCATCTGGAAGATTCCGTCGTCTCCGGCTGAATTATGCCGTGAAACGGCCGGTTCCTTCCTCCCGCCCGGCCGCGGCCGGGTTCGAATGCGTAAGACGGCGGAGATGCGACCTCTCAGTACTCGCCGATCCCCGCCAGCGTCTCAACTAGATCCCACCGGCTCTCCAGCGTGGGCGGGTTGGTGGCCGGGTTCAGGGCACCCGTGGCCTTCACATAGTCGAAGGGGTTCACGGAGTGAGCCGGCGCCTTTACCAGTATCGGACGGCCGGACCCGTCATCCACAGTGAACTGATCGCCCGTGAAGAACTCGTTGAAGTTCACCTTGCCGAACACGGTGAAGCGGAAGTTGTTCCGCGCCTGATTCATGATCGGATCGCGGGCGGCCTTGTTGTTGATGGCCACCACCGGCAGCGGCGCGCTCTCGAAGTCGTACTCGTACTCCACACCGTCAATGCCGATGACCAGTTTGTCCACATAAGCCCAGACACTGGACTGATCGTGCCACCACGGCCCGTAGCGGCTATCCGTCACCTGTCCGGAGCCGATCTTGATGGCGATGGAAGTTCCGGTCTGGTTAGCCAGCTGCAGGTTGGCGTTCATCGGATCCCGGTAGTCGCCGACATACGGAGTCGCGAGCTTCATGCTCTCGCCGGCGGCGTCGTAACGCTTCCGCAGCCATTCCCAGTTCCCGTAATAGTTAGGGCTGCTGGTGCCGATCATTTCCCACCAGCCGTTTGGGTCCAACAGATCCCACTTCTGCCAGGTCCTCATCGCCACCGGCCACGTGGCGCTCCCGGAGTAGCCGGGCGGCCTCTCCGTGTAGCCCCAGGGATAGAACCAGAAACGGCGCTGCTGAGCGCTTGTGCCGCTGTTGGTGATGATTTCGATCATCGGCGGCCGGCCGCGATCGTAGTCGCGGTACTGCACGTATGTCCAGTACTCAAACTTTGTGATGCGCTTCAGCTCGATGCCACTGAAATTGTCTGTCCCAAAATAGATCTTCGACAGCGGATTGTTGTCGCTGTAGAAGACTTGCATCCTGAGAGAGCCATCCCCCGCAGGTGGCAGCCCGGGGCCATTCACGAACTCCCCGACGGGCATCTGAGCGGGCTCCAGCGGGTTGTCCCAGCCGCCCTTCACACCCTGCTGGATGGCCAGCTTCCACCCCTTGGATTCCATGTTTCCAGGGGTAACGACGATGGTCTCCGCGGTGGCGGCGCCCGCCATCAGGGCGAAAAGAGCGCCTGCGGCGAGGCATCTGACGAAGGCACGTCTCATGGTCACTTGATCCTCCTGTCCTGAAGCGGCCGCTTCCCGCTGAAGGGAGGGCGGCGCTGCAAGCTTCCTCTGGCCGGGCGGGACATCTGCCCGCCCGGCCGGTAATCGAATCCAGGGACGCCCCGCGCGACGCACCCGCGCGCCCCCGGACAGACGATCCCGTTACTTCCTGTTGCGGCGCAGCAGCCCGCCGAAGGCGCCCAGCCCCAGGGCAAGCGCGGTCAGCGAAGCCGGCTCGGGAACCACCTCGAAGTCGTAGACGTACTCGACGCCGTCAATCCCGATAACCAGCAGATCCACGAACCCGTTGATGCTGCTGGACGTGCGCCACCAGGCGCCGTAGCGGCTGTCAACAGCCTGACCGGCGCCGATCTTGACGCTCAGGCTGGTACCAGTCTGGTTGGCAAGCTGCAGGTTGACCAGCGGATCCACATAGTCGCCCACGTAAGGAGTGGCCAGCTTTGCGCCGGGATAACGGTTAACCACCCAGCTCCAGTTACCGAAGTAGTTGGTGCTGCTGGTGCCCACCAGTTCCCACCGGCCGTTCGCGGACATCAGATCCCACTCCTGCCAGTCGTTCAACTGAACGTTCTGAGTGCCGTTCGGGCCCCAGGGCAGGAACCAGAAGCGGCGCTGCTGGGCGCTTGTGCCACTGTCGGTGATCAGTTCGATCATCGGCGGCTGGCCATCGGTATAGTCACGATTCGCCACGTAGGTGTAGTACTTGAACGACGTGATCCTCGAGAGTGCCACACCAGTGTGGTTGTTGGTGCCAAGATACACTTTGGAGATCGGGTTAGTATCGCTGTAGCCCGTGCGCATCTGGAACGAGCCGGATCCGGCCGGCGTGGTTGCCGGGCCGTTGACGAACTGGGCAGTGGGAAGCGTGCTGGACGTCCCCTGCCGGGTGGCGAACACCCAGCCCTGCATATCGCCGGGCCAGACCACAACGGCGCCGGCGGGAGCCAGAGCGCCGACCAGAAGAGCGGCGGCCGTCACGGCCACCACGGGAAGCGCGAGTCGCTTCATCATCTTTCCTCCTTTGCTGCACTGAATGTGTTTCCACCCTCATGTGGGTAGGAAACGGTTGAACCGGCCTCCTCTCCACCGGTCCCGGTGGATACGAAGGCGCATAAGCCCCATTGTAACACGGCCACATTCCCGGCTAGTGCCTTCCGACAGCGGCGGCCACCGGCCCGCGGTAGTGAGCCAATCATACTACAATTAAGCGTAAACCCTTTGCTTCCTCCTGTCAAGCAGGTTTTTGTACCGGGTCTTCGCTCAAAGGTGCTTGACTTGGACACCGCAGTATTCCCGGAAGCTTTGGACGAAGTCAGCGCCTTGGGATCCGGGTGACTCTGACATGGATTCTCTCGCCGGGAAGGATATACTGTCCCGGATCCCGCAGGCACGGGTTCGGCATCTCCTCCCGGGAGGGAAATCTGCAGGTAGACAACGAAGAGCACAGAGAGCGGAATGCGGCCATCCTGAGCGCCCTCGGGGCGACCGTCTCCTATGGGGTGACGCCGGTGTTCCTGCGCCACTTCACCGCGTGGTTGGATCCGTGGATGGTTAATGGCATCCGCTACAGCATCGCCGCCATCTTCTGGCTGCCGGTGGTCCTCTCCATGCGCCGGTCGTGGGGCGGGAATGGGGCAAGCCCCGACATCTGGAGGGCGGCGATGCCTCCGGCTGTCATCAACGCGACGGGCCAGGTGCTCTGGGGGCTGTGTCCGTACTTCCTGACCGCCCCGGTCATCGGCTTCGCTTCGCGCCTGTCGTTCCTGTTCACTGTGCTCATCGGGTTCGCGCTGGTCCCGCGCGAGCGTCTGCTGGCCCGTCAGCCCACCTTTCTTGCCGGAGCCCTTGTCTGCATCGTGGGGATGTTATTGATGTTCCGGGATCAGCTCGCCGCGCCAGGGGCATCGGCCGCCGGGGTGGTCATCATGATGCTGACCAACGTGATGTTCGGAGCCTACGCCGTC
>CALCJH010000253.1 GCA_937967775.1 uncultured bacterium
CTGACGACGTCGAACTCCTGACCGTTCTCGCGGTGCTGCTCGATGATGCGACGCACCAGGTCCCCCGTCCCGACCGGCACCGTGCTCTTGTTAACGATGACCTTGTAGCCGTTCAGCCCTTTCGCAATGGTCTTCGCCACAGCCTCCACGCCGGACAGATCCGCCTGCCCGTCCTCCTTTGGGGGAGTTCCCACCGCAATGAACACCACTTCGGACCGCTTCACCGCCTCCACGATGTCGGTAGTGAACGAAAGGCGTCCGTCCTCCACGTTGCGGGACACCATCTCTTCCAGCCCCGGCTCATAGATGGGCATCTCGCCCCGCTTCAGCATTTCGATCTTGGATGCGTCTATATCCGCGCAGATGACGTCGTTACCCAGGTCCGCAAAGACGGTACCTGTGACCAGACCCACGTAGCCGGTCCCCACCACACAGATGTTCACGATTACGTACCCTCCAGGGTGTAAAACCATCCGGCGGACTCCGCACACTCCTAACGGACGTGACGGAGCGCCGACAGACTTGATTATCGGCCTGCTTCAGGCGGAATCTTTACGCGGGAAAGAGTGGTGGCGGTTCCTGAGGACCTGTCTGGTGAGGAAACGATACAGAGGCCGGGAGCCGCCGGCACGCCCCTGCAACTAACGCAGACGGCCCCCGGAAGACATAGGTGGCGGCACGTCTTGGAGCGCAATCAGACGCCGCCGCAGCGTCTTTCACTTGCTGCCGATCTTGAACACCTTGGTGCCGCAGACAGCGCACTGCCCGGTGGTGGCGGGCTTGCCGTTTTTCATCGTCGTCTGGGTGGGGTTCTTCACCTCTTGCTTGCTCTTGCACTTGACGCAGTAGGCTTCCATTGGATCACCTCCTTCCTGTGAGAGTCGGGCGCTTTCGCCAGAGGGCAGTTCTCGCTCTGGCCGCGTAAATCCTTCCCCTGATCAGGCTTCCGCCTGGATCCGTCCGGCTCAGCTCAGGGACCTGGCCCCGAGGCCGTCTCTCTTGCTGCAGCGGATTTTGCCGATCTGTGCCGCGCTGGTTGCAGAACTCCGCCGACCGACGGGCAAGCTTGCATATTGTGTTGGGAAGAAAGGGAACTTTCAGCCCAGATTTACATTGATATGAGTAGACTCATATGATATGGATTGATAGGACTCAAGACCGGGGTATCATGGCCACGGAGCGACACACGCCGGGTTGGCCCGGCCCAGGTCCGGCACATTAAAGCAAGGGAGAAGATTTCAGGAAATGAGACTTGATAGATTCACCATCAAATCCCAGGAGGCGCTGGCGGATGCCCAGACCCTGGCGCTGGAGCGGGGCAACCCGCGCATAGAGAACGAGCACCTGCTCGTCGCACTGGTGCGCCAGGAACAGGGGGTGGCGCCTGCAATTCTGGGCAAGGCGGGCGTGCGGCCACGCGAGGTGGAGGATGAGGCGCTCCGGGAGATTGCCCGCTTCCCCGTCGTGAGCGGCGCGCACCAGAGTACTCCCTCCCCCCAGCTCGGTCAGACTTTGCAGGCTGCGGAGAAAGAGGCGGATGCGCTTCGCGACGACTACATCAGCACGGAGCATCTGCTGCTGGCTCTGGCGGAGGACACGAAAGGCGCCGCAGGACGCATTCTTCGGGAGCGCGGTCTGACACGCGAGGCCATCCTGAGGGCGCTTGCCGACGTGCGCGGTGGCCAGAGGGTGACCGACCAGAACCCGGAAGAGAAGTTCCAGGCCCTGGAGAAATACGGGCGGGATCTGACGCAGGCGGCGCGGCAGGGCAAACTGGATCCGGTGATCGGGCGCGACGATGAGATCCGGCGCGTCATTCAGGTGCTCAGCCGGCGCACCAAGAACAACCCGGTGCTGATCGGCGAACCGGGTGTGGGCAAGACAGCCATCGTCGAGGGGCTGGCTCAGCGCATCGTGGCCGGGGACGTCCCGGAGAGCCTGAAGAACAAGCGGGTGGTGGCTCTCGACATGGGCGCGCTGATCGCAGGAGCTAAATACCGTGGCGAGTTCGAGGATCGTCTGAAGGCAGTCCTGAAGGAGATTAGCGAGGCGCAGGGCGAGATTATCCTGTTCATTGATGAGATGCACACCATCGTGGGCGCCGGCGCGGCTGAGGGCGCAGTGGATGCCGCCAACCTGTTGAAGCCGATGCTGGCGCGCGGGGAGCTCCGGTGCGTGGGCGCGACTACGCTGGATGAGTATCGCAAGCATGTGGAAAAGGATCCCGCGCTGGAGCGCAGGTTCCAGCCGATTCTGGTCGGGGAGCCCAGCGTTGATGACACCATCGCCATCCTGCGCGGATTGAAGGAGCGCTATGAGGTCCATCACGGCGTCCGCATTCAGGATTCCGCTCTGGTGGCGGCTGCGGTCCTGTCGCACCGCTACATCGCGGATCGCTTCCTGCCGGACAAAGCGATTGACCTGGTGGATGAGGCGGCCAGCCGTCTGCGCATCGAGATTGACAGCATGCCGCAGGAGATTGACGTCGTCGAGCGGCGCATCCGCCAGCTTGAGATCGAGCGGGAGGCGCTGAAAAAGGAGACAGACCGGGCCTCCGCCGAGCGGCTGGCGAAGCTTGAGGAGGAACTGGCGGACCTCCGGGAGCAGGCCAGCGCCATGAAAGCGCACTGGCAGGCGGAGAAAGAGATCATCACTGCCATCC
>CALCJH010000254.1 GCA_937967775.1 uncultured bacterium
CCCCCTGCCAGGTTCAGGAATCCGTGGGAGGCCAGTCTCCGGAAGGCGGCGCGGAAATCCTCGGGCCCCTGGTCGTATTTGCCCTCGGTATTCGGAAGTCCGGCGTTCGGAACACAGGCCACCGGCAGATGGCTCAGTGACGACAGCGAGCGGATGTGGTCCGTCATCAAGTCCGGTCCGGTGGCGCAGTTCATTCCAATGTACAGCAGGTCTTGGCCCGCGAGGGTGTAGTAGAGAGCTTCGATATTCTGACCGGCCAGCATTGTGCCGTTCATCTCGATTGTGACCGACACGGCGATGGGCACGTCTCTGCCGGCCTCCTTCCGCGCAAGATCCAGGCCGATTAGCGCCGCCTTCACGTTCACGGTGTCCTGCTGGGTCTCCAGCAGCAGATAGTCTGCCCCGCCCAGAAGCAACCCCAGTGCCTGCTGCCGGTAGCATTCCACCAGTTCGTCGAAGGTGACCCCGCCCGTCACAGTGATGGCGCGGTTGGTCGGACCGATGGATCCGGCCACCCAGATGCTATTGTCAGGTCCGGCAGACTCGATGGCCTTCCGGGCGATCTCAGCTGCCCGGCGGTTCACCTCCACCGTCTCGCCCTCCAGGCCGTATTCTGCCAGTACAAGGGGCGAGCCGTTGAAGCTGTTTGTCTCAATGATGCGGGCGCCGGCTCCGATGAACGAACGATGAACTTGTTCCACCAGGTGCGGGGCGAACAGGTTTAGCGCTTCATTGCAGCCGAAGCGCGCCTCGCCCCCGAAATCCTCCGCCGATGGGGCGAGGGCTTCTAGTGAGGTGCCCATTGCTCCGTCCAGCACCAGGATGCAGCGGGCAAGATGTTCTTTCAGTTCGGTGATAGCGTCCAGTGCGTTCCTGTCTCCCGATGTTCCTTCACAGGGACGCAGTCCGGTGGGGGTATTGTCTCAGTGGAGGGCCTGCATGACCGCTTCCGCCGTCGCATGGTTGCCGAACGGCGGCATCAGGTAGGCTCCCTGAGTTACCTCCTTTGCCTTTGCAAGGAATTTCTGCGCCGTCTCGATGCCGTATCTGCGCGCGTCCTCGTCTGCCAGTCCCGCGATGGTCCGCCGGATATCATCTGGAATGGAGATGCCCGGGACTTCGTTCTGCATGAACTCCGCGTGGCGCGAGCTTCGGAGCGGCAGGATTCCCACCAGAAGCGGCAACCCGTACCGTCCCACGTCCCGGACCGCCACTTCCAGAGTGCGTTCATCGAAAATGGGCTGCGTGTAGACGCACTGAGCTCCCTCCGCCACCTTCCGCGCCAGCCGCTCCCGCTCCAGCTCCTGATCCGGCGCGAGAGGGTTGTAGGCCACCGCGATCAGGAAATGCGTCTTCTCCACGATGGTGTTGCCCCCCAGATCTTGCCCCTGGTTGAACAGGTTCAGGATCCGCACCAGGCCGATTGAGTCCACGTCAAAAACAGAACTGGCCGTGGGATAATCCCCGATCTGCGCCGGGTCGCCCGTGATGGCCAGGATGTTTCGCAGTCCCAGTGCATGACACCCCAGAAGGTCCGCCTGGATGGCCAGCAGGTTCCGGTCGCGGCAGCAAAAGTGCATCATGACGTCAATCCCCACCCGTTCCTGGATAAGATGGGACACCGCCATCGGGTTCATGCGCAGCCGCGCGCGGGCTCCATCGGAGATATCAATGCAGTCCGCCCCGGCGTTCTTCAGACTCTGTGCGCCCAGCAGCACCTTCGAGATGTCCGCTCCCCGTGGCAGGTCCAGCTCTACGGTCACCAAATATTTCAGCCCCAGCTTCTTCGCCAGACTGGAGCGCTCGTCAATTTCGATCTCTTCCCGGAGCGCCTCCTGCGGGGCTTTCCGGACTGCGGTCACAGAAGCCGCGGCAGGTTTCATCCCCTGCACGGCCTCCGCCACCGCGCGGATGTGCGCCGGGGTTGTTCCGCAGCAGCCGCCTATGATGACAGCTCCGGCCTCCGCAAGCAGACGCCCGTAGTGGCCGAAATAGGCGGGCGTCAGGTCATAGTGAATGCGCCCTCCCACCAGCTGTGGCAGTCCGGCGGTGGGCATCGCGCAGATCTTCAGACCGTCCACCGACGCCATCTGGCGCACGATGCCAAGCATTCTCTGGGGGCCCACCGTGCAGTTGGACCCGGCTACATCCACGCCGAGCTCCCGCATCCGCCCTGCCACCCGCGCCGGAAGCCCTTCCTCCAGGGTCTCACCGTCTTCAATGAAGGTCTTGTGAGCGATGACCGGGATGCCTGGCGCGATGTCGCGGACCGCCTTGATGGCGAGCTCCAGCTCGTTCATATCCGCGAACGTCTCCAGCAGGAAGACGTCCACGCCCTCATCTGCCAGAGCCGAGATCTGCTCCCTGAGCGACGCGTCCGCATCCTCGCGGGTGATGCGGCCGATGGGCGCAAGCGGCTTTCCTGCCGGTCCGACAGATCCGGCGACAAACGCTTTGCCGTCCGCAGCCTCGCGCGCCAGCCGGACCGCCGCGCGGTTGATATCCTCGACACGGTCCTCCAGCCCGAACTGCGAGAGCTTGAAGCGGTTCGCGCCGTAGGTGTTGGTCTCAATAAGCTCCGCTCCGGCGGCGATATACTCCCGGTGGATGGCCAGGACGTCGGCCGGGTGGGTCAGGCAGGCGTAGTCATAAGAGTGCTCAAAAGTAATGCCCCGCTCCGAAAGGAGCGTGCCCATCGCTCCATCGGCAACCAGAATACGGTCTTGCAGTGTCTCCAGAAAGTTCATGGGGAGAGGCTGGCCGGCAGATATAGGAAGGACCGGCCCTTCACAATATGCGTATACCCGATTGCGCGATATGCTCGCAATCACGGCACGGGGAAGTTCCGCGGAAGGGAAGGGCAGTTGCCGTAACGGCGGGCAGTGCCGGACCCGCCGTTACGGAGGAGTGAACCGTCAGGCCTGTTTCTTGCGCCGGCCGCCGCGCCGCGTGGTCCGCAGGGTGACCTTCGCCGCCTCATCCCGGTAGATGTCCAGCTGAAGCTTGCGCAGATGGGTTTCCACCTCTTCCCACTTGTTCGGTGACACTCCATCCGCATCGAGCAGCTTCTTTACCGCCTCCAGCGTCCTGCGCACATTTCCCGCCACCGAGTTCACATAAGCATTGATCTTGGTGGAAGGAGTCGCTTTCTTCTTCTTGATCTCCCGGGCTTTCTGAATCAACTCGTTCAATTCTGTTGCGCTCAGCTGTTCCAGTTCGGCAGGATTGATCGGCACAATCGTATCTCCTTCGATTAATGTGATTGTGTGTTCCAGCCTCCTGAATCTCTGTCGGGAAGCGACAGTGCTCCGTGTATCATTATGACTGCAACTGGATGGAACCGCATCATCTTTACGCTGTATTGTCGCTCTGCGTTCCATTCCACCGGGAAATACAATCTTAACATCGCGGACACAGAGGGGAAAACGCGCGTGGAGAAGATAAAGACAGTCCGCGCGCTACTTCGCCATGCCGCCCCATCAGGCGGGAGGCGCCGTGCGTGGCGATATCAACCTTCAGGAGCGCAAGAGAACGGCGATGAGCAGACGAGCGAGATTCATTGCAGGATGTGCTGCGCTGTCCCTCGGAGGACTGGCGGGCCGGGCATTCGCGGCTGAAGCGACACCAGCGGAGCTTGCGGCGCAGATCGCGGAGAACAAGGCTATCCTGGACACGGTCTGGGTGATGCTGGCGGCGTTTCTTGTGTTCTGGATGCAGGCCGGTTTTGCCTATGTGGAAAGCGGCCTCACGCGCGCCAAGAACGCCAACAACATCATGATGAAGAACCTGATGGACTTCTGCATGGGGTCTCTGGCCTACTGGGCTGTCGGGTTCGGAATCATGTTCGGAGCAGGCAACGCATTCTTCGGTACCAGCGGGTTCTTCGTCATCGAGTCCAGCGAGAAGACCTTCGAGAGCCTCGCGTGGACGAACGTCCCGCTGGCGGCCAAGTTCATGTTCCAGCTCGTGTTTGCCGCAACCGCCGCCACCATCGTCTCGGGGGCGATGGCGGAGAGAACCAAGTTCTCCACGTACTTGATTTACAGCGTGGTCATCTCAGCTGTGATCTACCCGGTCATCGGTCACTGGATCTGGGGTGGGGGGTGGCTGGCGCAGCTCGGCTTCTGGGATTTCGCCGGCTCCACGGTGGTCCATTCCACCGGCGCGTGGATGGCTCTGGTGGGAGCGGCTCTTCTGGGGCCACGCCTCGGGAAGTATCGGCCGGACGGGAAGGTTAACGCCATCCCCGGCCACAATCTTCCTATGGCTGCTCTGGGGGTCTTTATCCTGTGGCTTGGCTGGTTCGGGTTCAACCCGGGCAGCACCATGGCAGCGGATCCGTCCATCGCTCATATCGCGATGACCACCAATCTGGCGGCGGCGATCGGTGGCATCCTGGCGATGGCGACCAGTTGGGCTATTTTCAAGAAGCCGGACGTCTCCATGACGCTCAACGGCGTTCTGGCCGGACTGGTGGCCATTACGGCTCCGTGTGCCTTCGTCAGTCCGCTTAGCGCGGTAATCATCGGCGCGGGAGCGGGAATACTGGTGGTCCTTGCCGTCCTGTTCTTCGAGAAGGTCCACCTGGATGATCCTGTCGGCGCCGTATCCGTCCATGGTGTCTGTGGAGCTTACGGAACCTTGATGCTCGGACTCTTCGCGCAGGACAAGTTTGCTCCCGATACCACCGGCAATGGCCTGCTGTTCGGCGGTGGACTGACCCTCTTGAAGGCTCAGTTCATCGGAGTGATTTCGGTGTTCGCATTCGCAGTTGTGGCTGGACTGCTCCTGTTCGGCATCCTGAAGGCCACGGTGGGACTCAGAGTTACGGAGTCGGAGGAGATCGAAGGGCTGGACATCGGCGAGCACGGCAACCTGGCCTACCCGGACTTCGAAATGGGCGAGCCCCATTCGGCAGGAGTGGGGGCATCGAAGATGCCCGGCCTCAAGGCCACGGCGGGAGCTCCTTCGCCGCAGGCGGCGGATTGAAGTTGATTGGCAACGTGTGACGTCCCTCGAAACAGGCAGCAGCAAAAAAGCGGCCGCGGGATCCTCCCCGCGGCCGCTGGCTCGTTCAACACACTTCAGACTCGCAAGTTAATGTTTGCCAGACCGTGAGTTCAG
Source organism: uncultured bacterium (assembly GCA_937967775.1). Classification (GTDB taxonomy): domain Bacteria; phylum Armatimonadota; class UBA5829; order DSUL01; family DSUL01; genus CALCJH01. The sequence continues at coordinate 5,125 of CALCJH010000254.1, forward strand.
GATGGAAGAGTCACCTGCTCACGAAGGCGTCTGGCTTCCGGCGTGTTGGCCACGGTGGCCTGGCTCTGTGAGATGGTTGCCCAGTCCAGAGAGGGAAGCGGCGCGATGACGCAGCGGCCGTCCTCCATCTCGCGGGCGAAAAGCCGGCTGCGCGCTGGACCCCACCAGACGCAGCTGGTGTGGTCCAGCCATTGCCAGAGCTTGAAGCCCTCTTTCTGCAGAAACTCGTATGCTGAGCGGCGATCCGGAAATTCCATTCTCTCGGAAATCTGCATGGTCTCCTCCTCGACGCGGCTCGTTATCAATCTCTCGTGGAAAGCAACGCTTTCGCCGCTGGAAGGGGTTCCCGCTCGCCTATCCGAAGAAGAGGATGTCCGTGTTCACCGTCCATTCACGGGGATCCACCGAGGTCAGCGAGCCATCCTTGCAACGGTAGACCACGCGCTCGATGCCGCTGTTCAGGATCATCCGGGCACAGAGTTGGCAGGGCGAGGCGTGGGCAAACGGCAACTCCTCCCAGCTCGCCTCCAGCTCCTTGAGAGGATATCCCTGCTCGTCAAACCCCACCAGCTCCTCTTTCTCACGGCCGGCAATATACAGGGTGGCGCCGGTCATCTCTTCCATGCTGGCAGAGATGATGGCGTTCATTTCGGCATGCGACGAGCGGCATGCCAGATATCCGCCGCGCTGGCCGTCCACACCCTTCGCGACTCGTATCCGCCGGCACCATCCAGCCTGAAGGGAATCTTCCACTCCGCGTGGAGCGCCATTGAACCCCGTGGCGACGATGCGGTCATTCTTCACGATGACTGCTCCGTAGCTGCGCCGCAGGCAGGTGGAGCGGCGAGCCACGGAATCTGCGATGTCTATATAGTAGGTATCCCTGTCCGGTTTGCGCATAATACCCCCGTAGAATACTTCTTGCGGTGTCTGCCCGGAATCCTGCTGTTGAGTCTGGAACGCTTTCTTCCGTCACAATGTCTAAGTCTGCCGCCCGCACGGAAGCGTTCCCTCCTGCGGCGGGACCGCAAAAAGCGGGCCGCTATACCGGGATGAGTGCGGGCCTCAGCACGGAACAAAGAATCTGGGGAAGGCGTCAGTATGAGTGAAACTGCCCTGCGTCTTACGGGAAAGACTCGGGTGCTTGCGGTGTTCGGCTGCCCTGTGGAGCACAGCCTTTCGCCGGCCATGCACAACGCCGCGATCCGGGCCCTGGGGCTGGACCTGGTTTACGTGCCGTTCCGCGTGGAGCCGGACCGCCTCCGGGACGCTGTGGCGGGAATCCGCGCGATGGGGTTTCTGGGGGTGAATCTGACGATCCCCCTGAAAGAGCAGGCGGTCTCGCTGGTGGATGGCCTGTCACCCGGAGCGGCCAGAGTGGGGTCCGTGAATACCCTGTGGTGGAAGGACGGTTCCCTGATGGGAGAGTCCACGGACGGTCCCGGCTTTATAAGCTCGCTGGAGGAGGCGGGTGGCCTGCCGACTACGGCGCTGGTGCTCGGGGCTGGAGGGTCCGGAAGGGCCATCTGTTTCGCTCTGGCGGATCGCGGGGTGAGGATCATCCTGGCGAACAGGACGCCGGAGCGGGCCCGGAGACTGGCGGAGGAATTCGGGGACGTCAACGTGCGAGTCATCCCGATGGATGCGGAGGCCCTGCGGGAAGCCTGCCGCGAAGCGGATCTGGTGGTGAACTGCACTTCCGTGGGAATGTCGCCGAATATTGGAGTCAGCCCGCTTCCGCCGGATGCCCTGAAGGCAGATCAGACCGTGTATGACCTGGTCTATAACCCGCCGGAGACGCGGTTGCTGGCGGATGCCAGGGCCGCAGGGGCCCGTCCTATTGACGGAGTCAGGATGCTGGTGCATCAGGGAGCATACTCCTTCCGGCTGTGGACGGGAGTGGATCCGCCGCTGGATGTGATGGAAGCGGCGGTGATGGAGGGTCTTAAAAAGGAAGCGTAGGTTTGGTTCGGGGAGGTCCCGGTCCGGCTTCCCGCGGGGGCGCGGGGCGGAACCCGTATGGTATAATCCTTGAGTTGCCGGGCTTGATGCCGGGACTTCGGCAGCCGGCGCTACGGACAGGCCGGTCTGAGAGGTAATGAGCATATCATGGTAATGACTCGCAAGGATCTTGGAGACATCCTTCTCTCCAAGGGGGCCATCACGGAGCAGCAGTTGCAGCAGGCACGTGAAGCTGCGCGAGCCACCCGGGGAGCGGATCTAGGCCGCATCCTTGTGGATCTGGAGATGGCCAGCGAGGCCGAGGTCGCGGAGGCGCGCGCGGAGGAGCGTGGCATTCCGTTTGTCAGTCTCGCCAATATCCGGATTGATCCGAGCGCAGTCAACATCATACCCGAGCGGCTCGCGAAGCGGCACAACGTGGTTCCCTTCGGCAAGATGGGCAACCAGCTGCTCATTGCGATGGCGGACCCTGACGATATCGTCGCCATGGATGATCTCCGGACGGCGGCGAAGGGTTTGCAGATCAAGCCGTTCATTGCCGCGCCCGAGGATATCACCAACGCCCTGACCAGGGCCTACGGCGGGGGTAATGGAGCCGAGGCTCCCGGCGGAGGAGGAGAGTCCGCGGCCGTCGTGCCCGCTCCAGGCTCTACTCAGCTTTCCGGGACAGCCTCCATCCGTGAGGCGATCGCCCAGTATGGCGGCGAGCAGGACGTTGCGGGCGAGGACGAGGACGCGGACGCGCTGGCCAAGCAGTCCGAAGAGGCGCCGATCATCAAGATCGCGCACTCCATCATCCTGCAGGCCATCAAGGACGGCGCGAGCGATATCCACGTGGAGCCCGAGCGGCGCGGAGTGCGCGTTCGCTACCGCGTGGACGGCGTGCTCCACGAGACGATGACCGTCCCGAAGTACATCCAGGCTCCGCTCATCTCGCGCCTCAAGATCATGGCCAACATGAACATCGCGGAGCGGCGCATTCCTCAGGACGGAGCCATCCCCATCCGCGCGGACGGCAAGGATTACGACCTGCGCGTGAGCTGTCTTCCCACCATCTACGGTGAGAAGATCGTCATGCGCATCCTGGACAAGACGAACGTTCTCATCGGTCTGGCCAAGTTGGGCTTCCTTCCCCACACTCAGGCCCGGGTGGAGGAGCTGATCAGCCAGCCGAACGGCATGTTCCTGACCACGGGGCCGACAGGTAGCGGCAAGACTACCACGCAGTATTCCGTGCTCCACAAGATCAACTCGGTGGACCGTAACATCATCACCATCGAGGACCCGGTGGAGTATCAGCTGGACGGCATCTCGCAGGTGCAGGTGCATAAAAAGGCGGGGTTGACCTTTGCCTCCGCCCTGCGCGCCTTCCTCCGCCAGGACCCGGACATCATCATGGTGGGTGAGATGCGCGACCTGGAGACTGCGGAGATCGCCATCGAGGCCGCTCTGACCGGCCACCTGGTCCTTTCCACACTCCACACAAACGACGCGCCTTCGGCGGTCACCCGTATGGTGGATATGGGCGTGGAGCCCTACCTGATCTCTGCGACGGTCATCGGATGTCTTGCCCAGCGTCTGGCTCGGCGGATCTGTCCGAAGTGCCGCGAGTCCTATGAAGTGGACGTCGAGGATCTGCGCAGGTTTGGATACCATCCTGAGAACCAGGCGGAGATGGTGCGCATTCTGGGAGAAGAGAAGGCGGAGGAGCTACGCGGCGTCCGCAAAGTCACCCTGTGGCGGGGAGCCGGGTGCGACAACTGCCGTCAGAGCGGGTTCCGTGGACGGCTCGGCATCTACTCGTTGATGGAAGTCAACGACGAGATCCAGGATCTCATCGTCCGCCGCGCTCCGCTCAGTGATCTGAGGGAGGCGGCAAAGGCGAACGGGATGCTGGAGCTCCGCGAAGACGGGCTGGTGAAGGTTCTGGAGGGGATCACCACCGCCGAAGAAGTTATGAGGGTCGTCTTTACGGCCGGCGTTTCCTGAGATTTCACCGGGCGCCGCTCCTTCGGGAGCGGCGGCTTTTTGAGGGGCATCACTTTCCGGGAGGAGGAATCACTTGTCAGGCGCAACCGGAACGGTCAGCGAGGAGATGAAGGCTGCTGCGTCACAGCAGCAGCGCGGCAACGTTCAGAAGATTGAGGATACTCATGTAGACGAGCTCCTGCGGGCGATGGTGGCGCGCGGAGCCAGCGACCTTCATCTCTGCGTGGGAGTCCCGCCCATTGTCCGTGTGGACGGGCAGCTCCAGCCTCTGCCGTTCACCAAGCTCACGCCTCCCGAGTCCCAGCGGATCGTCTACGACATTCTGACTGACGAGCAGATCCGCCGGTTCGAGGAGGATCTGGAGCTGGACTGCTCCTACTCGGTGCGGGATCTGTCGCGTTTCCGCCTGAACGTCTACCGGGATAAGGGCGCGGTGGCGTCTGCGTTCCGGACCATCCCGGTGCGCATCCCCACGCTGAAGGATCTAGGGCTTCCCCGCGTTCTGGAGACCCTGACGCGCAAACCCAGGGGGCTCATTCTGGTGACCGGGCCGACGGGGTCCGGGAAATCCACCACTCTGGCGGCGATGATCGGGCAGATCAACTCGGAGCAGAGCCTGCACATCATCACCATCGAGGATCCTATCGAGTATCTGCACGAGCACACGTACAGCATCATCAATCAGCGAGAGGTAGGGACGGATACGAGGGCGTTCAACAACGCGCTCCGCGCGAGCCTCCGCGAGGATCCGGACGTCATCCTGGTGGGTGAGATGCGCGACCTGGAGACCATTCAGATCGCCATCACCTGTGCGGAGACCGGTCACTTGGTGTTCGCCACATTGCATACCAACAGCGCGGCCCAGACCGTGGACCGCATGGTGGACGTGTTTCCTCCGGGTCAGCAGGAGCAGATCCGCTTCCAGCTGTCCAATAACCTGGAGGCGGTCATCTGCCAGCAGCTGCTGCCGCGGCGCGGGATGAAGGGCAGGGTGTGCGCGATGGAGATCATGATCGCCACCCCGGCCATCCGCAACCTCATCCGCGAGGCCAAGAGCCATCAGATCCCTTCCGCTATCCAGACGGGTGCGCAGTTCGGGATGCAGACCATGGACCAGCACCTGCGGGATCTGTATCTGCAGGGCATCATCACCTATGACGACGCGGTCACCCGCGCGATGAATCCGGACGAGTTGAAGAGGATGATTGAGCCGCCGCAGACGGCTGGACCGGGAGGTGCGTCTGCGGGACGGGGGGCCTGATAGATGCCAGCCTTCGAATATACCGTCGAGGATTCTTCCGGAGCTCGCAGGAAGGGTACCTCAGAGGCCGAGAACGAGGATATTCTTCGCAGACGCCTGACAAACCAGGGCCTGCGGGTGCTGGAGGTCAAGCAGACCAAGGCCAAAAAGAAAGCCTCCACGAGCAACGTCAAGATCAAGCTGAACGAGCTTTCAATCTTCTGCCGTCAGTTCTCCACTATGATTGACGCGGGGGTGTCGCTTGTCCGCTGCCTCAGTGTGCTGCAAGAGCAGACCGTCAACCCCAAGTTTAAGCGGATGATTGCGGACATCCAGAGCGAGGTGGAGGCCGGCCAGAGCCTGTCCCGGGCGCTCGCTAAGTACCCGAACACCTTCAGCAACCTGTTCATCGGTCTGGTGAACGCGGGCGAGGTGGGAGGTGTGCTGGAGGAAAGCCTTCAGCGACTCTCCACATTCCTTGAAAAGGATCAGGAGCTCCGGCGGAAGGTCAAGTCCGCAATGACCTATCCGGTCATCGTCATGATCGTGGCGGTGTCTATCGTTATTGGACTGGTCACGTTCATTCTGCCGAAGTTCATGGACCTGTTCAAAGACTTGGGCGTCACGGAGTTCCCGCTGCCCACCACCATTCTGATGGGGTTCAGCAACTTCCTCACCCAGAAGTGGTACTTCGCGGTCCTGGGGCTGGTCATCTTCATTGTGGCGTTCCGGGCGTTCGTTAAGACCGATGTGGGCAGGCGCTCCTACGACCGGTTCAAGCTGAAGGCACCGGTGTTCGGCAAACTGAACCACAAGATCGCCCTGGCGCGGTTCGCCCGGACACTCGGAACATTGCTCGCCAGCGGAGTTCCTATCCTCTCGGCGATGGAGACCGTGGCGGGGACGGTCTCAAACGAGATCATCTCGGAGGCTATCCTCAATGCCCGGGCGCGCATCAGAGAGGGTGACCGCATCGGGGATCCGTTGCAGAAAAGCAAGCTGTTCCCGCCAATGGTGGTGCAGATGATCACCATCGGTGAAGAGTCTGGCGCGCTGGACCCGATGCTTGCGAAGGTCGCAGATTTCTATGAGGCGGAGGTGGATGCGGCGCTGGACAGCCTGACCTCCGCCATCGAGCCGGTGCTGATCGTGTTCCTGGGGTTCGCGGTCGGGTTCATCGTCATCTCCATCTTTCTGCCGCTGGTCTCGGTTATCACTGCCCTGTCGGGAGGCGAGGGTGGAGGCGCAGGTGGTGGTGGAGGGGGAGAGTAAGTCTTGCCCCAGGAGCTCTCCGCGGCGATAGCGTTCGTCTACGGAGCTGTTGTCGGTAGTTTTCTGAATGTGCTGATATGGCGGCTGCCGAGGGATGAGTCCATCGTGCGGCCGCCTTCGCACTGTCCGTCC
>CALCJH010000255.1 GCA_937967775.1 uncultured bacterium
CAAGACGCAGTCGAAGAGATCCACTCCCCGCTCGATGCCATTCAGTATATCCAGTGGTGTCCCCATGCCCATAAGATAGCGAGGCTTGTCCACTGGCAAAAGTGGGACTGTCAACTCCACGATCCGGTAAGCCTCCGGGGGGGGTTCTCCCACGGACACGCCACCGATGGCATATCCGTCAAAGCCGATGGCGCAGATCTCTTCTGCACAACGCCTGCGAAGATCCTCGAACGGCCCACCCTGCACGATTCCGAACACCAGAGGAATCCCTTCCCGTGCTGCAGCAGAGCGTTCAGCCCAGGAAACCGTCAGGTCCACGGCCCGGGCCACCTCGGCGTGCGGTGCTCCGTACGGTGGGCAGACATCCAGGACCATGGCTATATCCGATCCGATGGCGCGCTGTATATCCAGCACATTCTCCGGGGTGAAATGGTGGGGCGAGCCGTCAATGTAGCTGCGGATCATCACGCCATCATCGGAGATCTTCCGGATGGCGGACAGGCTGAAGACCTGATAGCCTCCGCTGTCCGTCAGCAACGCGCCTTCCCATTTCATCAGGCCGTGCAGCCCGCCTGCCTTGCGCAGGACCTCCGTGCCCGGACGCAGGTAAAGGTGGTAGGTGTTCGCCAGGATGAGCCGGTAGCCGATATCCCACACCTCTTCCGTGGTCATGGCCTTCACGGTCCCCTGGGTGGCCACGGGCATAAACACAGGCGTCTCAATACGCCCGTGCGGGGTAAACAACCATCCTGTACGCGCCATACAGGACGGGTCAACGCGCTCCACTTTGAACGCTCGCCCGTCCTGCGAGAACTCGCCGTATTCAGTCTGGCAACTGTCTACTGCGATAGGAGCTCGCGGACCTCCTCGTTGTCCGGGTCAATCACCAGGGCCTTGCGAAAGGCATCCCTCGCGGCATCCTCGTTACCCATGGCTCTGCACGCGCGGCCCAGGTTGATGACGGCGACCAAGAACACCGGGTTCTTCTGAAGCGCCGTCTTGAACTCATTCACCGCGTGCAGATGCTCTCCCTTCGCCAGATGCACCTGCCCCATCACATTCCGCACGTCAGGGTAATCCGGGCTGAGGCGCACCGCCTCCCGTGCGAAGCTCTCCGCCTCTGCAATGGCCCCTGCCTTCAGCTTTTCCCGGGCTGAGCGAAGCAGGTCCGCGAGTTCGTCCACAGACGTTTCCGCCATCGCCGCCAGGCTGGCAGCGGCGCCCTCATAATCACCTGCCGCATTCCGGTCCTGCGCCTCCCGCAGAGCGTTGGAGTCCAAAGCAGGTTCCAGCTCCACGCTTTCCCGGGCCCTGTCCAGCGCGGTCTCCCGCTCTCCCTGACGATACAGGATGAGCGCCTCCAGCGCAATGGCACGCGCATAGCGCGCGTTCAGGGCGAGCGCCTGACGCACGGCTTTCAGTGCCTCCGGAAGCCGGTCCGTGGAGCACAGCACCCTCGCCAGCTGGTAATGCAAATCCGGATAATGGGGGTTGATCTGCAGGGCCTCCCTGAGGTGCTCCTCTGCGGCCGTCCACTGATGCCGCTGGATATGGCGCTCCGCAAGCTGCTGATGCGCCTGACCCAGATGAAAACGCGCCAGCTTCATCTGCCCACGTGTGGCCCCCGCGGCTCCGCTTGCCACCTTGCCGAGCTCGATGACGGCCATTTCCAGCTGCCCCTGATCCAGATAGGACAGCCCCGCGTCATAGTGCGGATTGCCTACTACTCCAAGAACTTGCATATCAGCTCTCTCTGACTCTCGAATCAGCCTCAGGCGCACGCCCTGGCGGCCGTTTCGGCCGGCAGTTGAGCGTGTCCGTTCTGCGCCTCACCCACGTTCTTCCACAAGCGAGGCGAGCGTCCGATACAATGATAGTCGAAGCCCAGACGGACCATGCGCGCCGGATCGTAAAGGTTGCGGCCGTCGAAGAACACCGGCTGACGCATCAGATCACGAATCTTCTCCAGCGCCAGGAACTTGAACTCGTTCCACTCTGTCACCAGCATCAGCGCGTCCGCCCCCTCCGCCACCTCATAGGCGTTCTTGCAGTAAGTGATCTGCGGGAAGATGGCCCGGCAGTTGTCCATAGCGATGGGATCATACGCCTTGACGGATGCTCCCAGCGAAAGCAGGCGTCCGATGACTTCGATGCTCTTGGCGTCGCGCATATCGTCCGTGTTCGGCTTGAAGGCCAGCCCCAGAATGCCGATCGTCCGGCCGGACACGCCGCCCAGCACGTCCACCAGTCTGTCCACGAACCGGATGGCCTGCTTCTCGTTCACCTCCATCACCGCGCCGAGCAGGTTGAAATCATACCCCAGCTTGGCCGCAGTGTGATACAGACAGCTGGCATCCTTCCCGAAGCAGCTGCCCCCGTATCCCAGTCCGGCCTGCAGGAAATCCGGTCCGATCCGCCGGTCGTATCCCATGCCCTTCATCACCTGTACAACGTCCGCGCCGGCGCGCTCGCAGATGTTTGCTATGCTGTTGATGAACGAGATCTTAGTGGCAAGGAAGGCATTGGACGCGTACTTGATCATCTCCGCGGAATAGACATCGGTGATGATCATCGGGCGTTCAAGGGGAGCGTACAGCTCCAGTATCTTCATCGCGACGGTCTGGGTGGGAGCCCCGATTACCACGCGGTCCGGGTAGAGTGTGTCGTTGATGGCGGAACCTTCCCGGAGGAACTCTGGATTGCTGACGACGTCGAACTCCTGACCGTTCTCGCGGTGCTGCTCGATGATGCGACGCACCAGGTCCCCCGTCCCGACCGGCACCGTGCTCTTGTTGACGATGACCTTGTAGCCGTTCAGCCCCTTCGCGATGGTCTTCGCTACAGCCTCCACGCCGGACAGATCGGCCTGCCCGTCCTCCCTTGGGGGAGTTCCCACCGCAATGAACACCACTTCGGACCGCTTCACCGCCTCCACGATGTCGGTAGTGAACGAAAGGCGTCCGTCCTCAACGTTGCGGGACACCATCTCTTCCAGCCCCGGCTCATAGATGGGCATCTCGCCCCGCTTCAGCATCTCGATCTTGGATGCGTCTATATCCGCGCAGATGACGTCGTTACCCAGGTCCGCAAAGACGGTACCTGTGACCAGACCCACGTAGCCGGTCCCCACCACACAGATGTTCACGATTACGTACCCTCCAGGGTGTAAAAACCATCCGGCGGACTCCGCACACTCCTGACGGACGTGACGGAGCGCCGACAGACTTGATTATCGGCCTGCTTCAGGCGGAATCTTTACGCGGGAATGAGCGATGGCGGTTCCTGAGAACCTGTCTGCTGAGGGAAGCGATGCAGAGGCCGGGAGCCGCCGGCACGCGCCTGCAACTAA
>CALCJH010000256.1 GCA_937967775.1 uncultured bacterium
TGAACGGCGGCCCGGATCCGGCCGTCCTGCAGCGCCTCTTCCAGCTCCCGGACGAATACCCCCTTCTGCCCGAAGGCGGCAAGCGGCCGGTCCCTCAGCCGGTCTCCTCCCGTTCGGATGATCTCAAGCCGGACTTCCAGCCCGGGCCAGGCTTCGCGGAGCATCGCCGCAACGGTCTCCGCCTGCGCGAGGGCAAGAGCGCTCCCGCGTGTGCCCAGGACCAGGCTGCCGGTCCTCAAGACGCCCGTTCTCCCGCGTTCAACAATGCGTGCGAGCTTCCGCGAGAGGCTGGTTCGGGAGGGTGGGGAAGCACAAAGAAGCGATGCACCGACGTGGCCGCCAGAACGGCCAGACAACCCAACACCAGAAGATACTGCGCCCTACGGCCGCGCCAGGCCGGACGGCCGGATGCCCAGATGTAAAACGCGTACAGACACCAGCTCAGCGCCGCAGCGGTTCGCGTGAGCACGCCGGGGATCTCACCCTCTCCCGGATGAGTCAGTGACCACACCACAGCCGTCCCCACACCCAGAGTGAGAGCCGCAAACCCCAGAGTGGCCAGCAGGAACGCCATGGACGCGAGCTGCTCCAGCGGCGGCAACCGCCGGAACGCCCCTGCCCATTTCTTGGCCTTCAGCATAGAATGCTGCGTCAACCACAAAAGTGCGCACCCGGCCGAGAGCACCAGCAGCGCCATCGAGACGAGAATACTCCCAACGTGCAGAGTCAGCCAGTGGCTGGCCAGCAGCTCTTGAGAGTATGTCCGCGCGCTTCCCGGCAGAGCCGTGGCCATAAAAAGCAAAAGAAGCGCCAGCGGCGCAGCCGCCGCGCCAAACGAGGGAATGTCCTTCCAGGCCACCTGCGCCAGATGCGCCGCCAGCACCGCGCACGCAACGGCGGTCAGCGCCTGCTGACCCGTCGAGAGCGGAGGAGCCCCGTCTTCCATCATCCTGACGATCAGACCCCCTGCGGTCAGCGCCAGCGCGGCCAGCGTGGCCAGATGCGCCACCTTTGGGAGCCTGCGTCCGGAGCGGAAGATATTCGCCACATATGCAGCCGATGCCGAAAAAAGCAGCAGGATTCCCGCCGCCGTCAGCAGATCTGCAAGCGCCAGGTCCCGCATTAGATGCCGTCCCCTCTCCAGTCCGCCTCCGGGAAGTCCTCCTCGTGATCCAGTCCGAAGACCTCCACCACCGTGCGGAGTTGCTCTTCTCCCCGGCTGCGAGCGTAGTCCTTGATGTGCGTGATGGGGTGGTGCGTGATCTTGTTCACCAGGCTGTGCGCCAGCTCCCGGACCAGGGCTTGCTGGCGTTCATCCAGCGAGGACAGCCTGCGCGAGTAGCGCTCTAGCTCTTCCTCAGCGATCCTGCGCAGCCTTCCCTGCAGTCCGCGGATCACTGGCGCTGCGGCCAGCGACCGCTGCCAGTCCATGAACTCGCGCACGTGCTCCTCGATGATGCGCTCCGCGTGTTCCACCGCCTGCTGACGTCCTTCCGCCGTGCGGGAGACGATGCCGTTCAGGTCGTCAATGTCGTAAAGGAAAGCACAGTCGATCTCCGCGATGGACGGGTCAATGTCGCGGGGCACCGCGATGTCTATCAGGAACATCGGGCGCATCCGGCGGGCGGCCATGATCCGCTCGAACTGCTCCCGGCGCACGATGAAATGCGGCGCACCCGTGGAGGCGATCACGATGTCCGCCACAGTCATCTCCGTTTCGAAATCTTCATAACGGACCGCCCGGCCTCCAATCTGCTGCGCGATGGTGCAAGCCCGCTCGTGCGTGCGGTTAGCGATGATGACACCCGCCGCTCCCTCCTCCCGCAGCCTGCGCGCCACGATCTCCGACATCTTGCCCGCACCCAGCAGTAGCACCCGGCGGCCCTTCAGGCTGCCGAAGATGGATCGCGCCAGCTCTACCGCCGCCGACCCCACGGAGAATGCCCCCCGGTTGATCTCCGTTTCGGTCTGCACCCGCTTACCCGTCTCCAGTGCCGTATGGAACAGGCGGTTCAGCACTGCTCCCGTGGTCCCGGACGCCAGGGCGCTTTCGTAGGCCGCCCGCACCTGTCCCAGCACCTGCGGCTCCCCCAGGATCATAGAGTCCACGCCGCTCGCGACACGCAGAAGATGCCGGACGGCAGTCTCGTCAAGGTGGGAATACAGATGATTGCGCAGCTCCTGCGGGGGGATGTCGCCCAGGCGGGCCAGCTCCTCCGCCATGTGGCGGCTTGCGGAATCCTCGACGGCCGCATACGCCTCCGTCCGGTTGCACGTGGACACCAGGACGCACTCGTTCACACCCGGCCGTCTCCGGAAGCGCCAGAGCACGTCGCTCAGCGCACCGGCGGCGACGGCCAGCCGTTCGCGCACCGCGACTGGAGTCGTTCTGTGATTCAATCCGACGACGGCGATATGCATTCCAGAGCGGCTTTCAGGGCTTCTTCTTTCCGCCCGGAGCGGATCAGGGACAGCAGGTCCATCTGGAGGATGCGGGTGTAGATATTCTTTTGCTCCTCAAGATCCGTCACAGCCTCCCTGACCGCGCGCCGGACCTGCCCCAGAATGTCCACGTATTCAGCGTATTCCTCGCCAAACTGCTTCTCAAGCTCGCGCCTCAGATGGGCGGCATAGGCCGGCGAGCGCCCGGATGTCGAGATGGCGATCTGCAGATCCCCGCGCTCCACCACCGCACCGTAGATGAAGGAGCAGAGTTCCGGCACGTCCACGATATTCGCCAGGATGTTGCGGCTGCGGGCGACCTCGTACACCCTGCGGTTGACCTCCGCCCGGTCGGTGGATCCCACGACCAGGGTCTTGCCGTCTAGGTCGCTCTCCTGAAACTCCCGGTCATGGTAGCGCACGCGGCCCTGTTTCGCCCACTCCAGCACTTGTTGGGTGGCGCGGGGAGCGACGATGGTGAGCCGGGCCCCGTATTTCAGCAGCTGAGCTGCCTTGCCCGTGGCGATCTCTCCTGCTCCCACCACCAGGCATTCCGTCCCTTCCAGGTCCAGAAAGATGGGGAAGTATTTCGCCACGCGCTGTTTCCTCCGGGACTCCTGTCAGATCCGGGTTGCGGCTTCCGGCTCAGACGCTGTCTCCATCTGCTGGATCTGCTGGACCAGAGCTTCTTCCAGTGCGCGTTCTTCAGGCCGTCGGGCTTCGCGTGCCCGCCGGATAGTGCTCAGCGCGCCCCCCAGCGCGATAATCCCGGCTCCCAGCCACAGCACCCAGACCAGTGGCTTGAAAGTCACTTCCACCACGGCCCGCAATCCCGCGTTCTCCCGCCACTTCGGGCCGTCCAGCAGCACGGAGATGCCTCCGCTTTCCACGCTCATTTGCGTCAGGACCACCTGATCCTCCGTGCCTGGAATTCTGCCCGGCAGGTACTGCGGCCTTCCGTTTCCGAGACGGATGGCAGCCAGGATCTCGTCCGGCTTATCTTTATCCTGCTTGTGGACAAGCAGCCGCGCTCCGGCCTGGATTGTCCCGTCCGGCCTCTGCTCCATAGCGGAGAAACCCGCGAATTCCACCCGGTAGGGGCCCAGCTGCGCTGAACTCCCCCGCTCCAGATGAGCGTGGGGCGGAGGATTCTCCACGCCAAGCTCCACGGGCGCAACATACAGGTCGCCCGCCAGACTGGACCGCACCCCCGGCCGGCGCATCTCAGATCCGTCCCGCACCTCCTCCAGCGAGGGGTTTACCTGCATCACCCGGCCATCCCGTGTCTCCACGCGAAGCGCAAGTGTCTGCCGTCGGGAGGCGCCTTCGCCGTCCCGAACCCCCGTGAAAGTCCAGCTCATTCCCAGATGCTCCTGCGGCCGGTCCTGCGTCAAAGCGAGCCGGTCAGGCTCCGCCTTGTTGTTATGGGATGAGGCCAGCATTCCCAGGAACAGGATGGCAAGCCCCACGTGGGCCATATGTCCGCCGGATGCGAGGGTTCCCTGGCGGCGCAGGGTGTTAATCAAAGTATAAACATTAGGCAAAAGGATGGACGCTGCAAACCATCCTACCGCCACCCGCGCCCCGATCTCCGCCCCGGAGCGCATCCAGAAAACCACACCTGCCACAATGCCCAGCGCAAGCGATACACCGAGAGCTTGCAACAGCCGTGTTCCGGCCCGCGACGGTCTCATGCTGCGCGACCAGGCCACCAGCGGGCTCATCCCCACCAGCGCCATCATCGCCAGCGCGACCGGCGTGGTGACCCGGTAGTAATACTCCACCGGAACGTTTCCTGCTCTACCGGCCAGCGCGGCCGAGAGGAGCGGACTGGACATCCCGATCGCCACCAGCACTGCTGCCAGCCCGAACAGCACGATCCCCAGGAAAACTAGGAACTCCTTGCTGCTGATGCTGTCGTAGCCCTCTTGCTGCTCGATCACCCGCGTGCGCCACGCCACCAGCCCGAACCCCAGCAGGGTGTATCCGGTCAGGAATCCCACCAGCCAGTGATGATTCCCCAGTGACGCGAAACTGTGGACGCTGAAATCGCCCAGAACGCCGCTGCGGGTCAGGAATGTGGCGTAAATTATCAGAACGAAGGCGGTGTAAGCGAGAAACAGGTTCAGCTTTCTCCAGGCCGCCCGCCGCTTCTCCAGCATGAGGCCATGAAGCAATGCTCCCCCGACCAGCCATGGCACCAGCGAGGAGTTCTCCACTGGGTCCCACCCCCACCATCCGCCCCATCCCAGCGTCTCATAGGCCCAGACCCCGCCCAGGAGCAGTCCCAGGCCCAGCACCGTCCAGCCGCCGAGCGCCCATCCGTGCGCCAGCCGGGACCACCGGCTGAAGTCACGATTCACGAGGGCGGCCACGGCAAAAGCGGCAGGGACGCTGAGCAGCGTGAACCCCAGGAAGATCACGGGAGGGTGAATGGCCATCCAGTAGTTCTGGAGCAGGGGGTTCAAACCCATTCCGTCTTCCACACGGGCGGGCGTGGGTGCGAAGGGGCTGCGCTGGACCAGGATGACCAGGAAGAACGTCTGCACGCTGGACCAGAAGGCCATAGCCGTTCCTTCCGCGTGAGCGGCGCGGCGCATCAACACCAGCCCTGTCAGCGAGATGAACAGCAGCCACAGCAGCCAGCTGCCTTCCTGTCCTCCCCAGAATCCCGAGATCTTGAAAACCAGCGGCTGGCTGGAGGAGCTGTAGTCGTGGACGTAGCGGATATCGAACCGGTCCGTCAGCATCAGCCACCACAGCAGACCGCTTGCAGCCGCCACCAGCACGGTCGTGGCCGTAAAGGCGTTCCGGGCATGGTCTCGCAGCCCTTCACGCCCCCGTGCTACCAGGATGTAGAGGATGAAAGATGCCAGAGAACCGCCCAGCGCGGCGAGGATCAGTGCGTAACCGGTGGTCAAGATGCTATTCTCCGGTATAAGTTTCGCCCTGATACTTGGACGGGCATTTGATCAGGAGATCCCGTGCCTCGAATACGCCGTTCTTCGCCTGTCCCACTGCCACCACATGTGAAGCCTGGGCGAAGTTGCCGGGGGCTGCCCTGCCGTATTCCACCGTCATCCGGCGGCCCTCTTCGTCGGTAATGTCGAATATCAGCCGGTTGGCCTCGCGGTCGAAACGGACGCTCTCCCGCACAATCTTCCCTTTCACCTGCACCTGGGTCTCGGATGCCATGGCTTCCTGGAAGCCCACGTACGGCGTCAGTAGGCTTTTGAACTGAGACACACCCAGCGCAGCGAACGCAAGCACCAGGATGCCGCCCACGATGTATGCGCGCTTCATTCGCTGTCCTCCAACCGCGCCACCCGGCGCTCCAGAGCCCACAGGAAGGCGAAGATGCCTCCCCAGATGACCAGCATTGCAATGCCGAGCGCTGTCACTCCACTCACCTGTTCTGCTCCCTTCGCAAGAAGAGACGGTCCACGCGCACCTGGATGCGCCACATCCATGCGAACAACCCCGTGAACCCCGCCAGTGCCGCCAGCAACACCATCAGGATGCGCGACTCAATGCCGCGGTCCGGGTCATTGCCGGGCAGAACGGGAGACGGATGGAGCGTGTCCAGCCCGGGGAGCCGGGGGGCAACATAAACCAGAAAGATGGCGGCCACCATCGCGAGGATGGAATATGCCGCGCTGGTGGAAGCACGCCGATCCGCCGACTCGATGGAGGAGCGCAGCGCGAAATAGGCTCCATAGATCAGGAGCACCATCAGGATGGCCGTCTGCCGGGGGTCCCAGTTCCACCAGCGGCCCCACGCCTCCTGTGCCCACACCGCCCCGCTCACCGTCGCCAGGAACGTGAAAAGGAATCCCACCTGAGCCGCTGCGGCTCCCGACGAGTCCCACTCCAGATCCCGCGTGCGCAGATATTTCAGGCCGGCGTAGGCCGCGCAAAGGAAGGCCAGCGTGCCCACCCAGGCGCACGGCACGTGAAAATAGAAGATCCGCCCCGCCTCGCCGAGACCCTGGAGCGGCGGCGACCACAGGAAAGCGGCCGCGATTACTCCGGCCATCCAGATTCCCAGAACTACGCGCATCAACGCAACAGCCGCTGCCTTTCCTGTGTGCGCTACTCTTCCCACACGGCCGGGAAGAGTAGCCAGCTCAAAACCATCAGGATCCCGGTGTAGCTCACCACAGCCAGCGCCGCTTCGCGGCCGCCGGCTTCCGTGCCGCCCGCCCCGAATGCAGGCGCCGACGCCTGCACCAGCAGCAGGAGCGCCGGCAGCAGGATGGGAAGCGCCGTCAGCGCGAAAACGCTGGAGCGCGAGCGCGCCCGCGCCACCATCGCGCCTAGAATAGTGGTGCATCCCGAGATGGCCACCGCCCCGAGCGCCGCCACGGCCGCCATCAGCGCCGGCTGCTCGACAGTGGCATACATCAGCCCGCAGTAGACCGGAAATATCACCGCCTCCACTGCCGCAAGCAGCGCCAGATTGAACAGCAGCTTTCCCAGCCACACGGCTTCCGGAGACGCCGCCTGGCGCAGCAGCAGTTCCGTTCCCGCGTCGGCCTCTTGCACAAAACCCCGGGTCAGACCCGTGGCCGCCGCGAAGAAGACCACCACCCACACCAGCGCCGCGTGCTGACGTGGTGTCAGCGCTTCCCCTTTCAGCGTAAAACTCACCAGCGCCACCGACGCAAGCGCGAACAGCAGAATGGAGCTCAGAGCATAGCGAGTGCGCAGCTCCCCGCGCAGATCCTTGCGCAAGACAGCCGCCGCCGCCCGCAGGACCTCCATCACGCCCTGTAGTCGTCCATCGAGACGTACCGCTCTCCCAGCTCCGCCTCGCGCGCGTCGTTAGTCGCCAGGATGCAGATGCCGCGGCGCGCCTGCGTCTCCACAATCTCCCGCACCAGCCTGCGCCCGTCCTCGTCCAGGCAGTGCGACGGCTCGTCCAACAACAGGACCTCCGGCTGCGCCGCCACTACCAGCGCCAGCCGGACCCGCTGCGTCATCCCGCTGGAAAAGTCCCCCACTGGCTCGTCCAGCCTGTCATCCAGACCCACCAGTGCTGCCGCGCTCCGTATACCGGATTCCCCGGCGGACGAGCCGCGGGCGTGCAGGAAGAACCGGATGTTCTCAGCAAGCGTCAGATGAGCGTACGGGTTTATAGCAGGGGCGGCAAGAGCCACCCTGCCCCGCAATAAACTGCCGCTCCCCTCCCTGGCGGGTTCCAGCCGCACCGTGCCTTCCGTCGGGCGCAATAGACCCGCAAGGATGCGCAGCAGTGTGGACTTCCCCGAGCCGTTCGAACCGCGCACCACCAGCACACCGCCCGGCTCTGTCTCCAGACAGAGTCCACGGAATACGCGCCGCCACCCGAAGCGCTTGCCCAGATCTGTCGCCTGCAGCCTCAGACGCCCCTCGCCGGCGGCTGCCCCGCCATCCGTCACAGCTCACCTCGACAGTACGCAGCGCTCGCCTATCCCTTATGCCGGCACTGCTATGCCGGCACTGCCGCCCCCTTCTGGCCGGTCTGTGCGTCCTGTCACAAGGATTATGCGGCTCCGGGAGGATGCCTGTCAACCTAAATGCGAACCTTTTGCTGTTGGTCTCTCCTGCTACGGCTATGCAGGGGATGCCGTGTTGCTGTAGAAGACCGGAGGATGAAAAGCACGGGAAGGAGATGGTGGCTGGAATGGCTTTCAGCAGTTCTCAAGGGCTGAGTTACGCGGGACGGGATTATTCGATCGAGCTGCGGGAGGGGCGCTGGCTCTGCCTGCAGGTGGGAAGACGGCGCTTCGCCGATCTCCGGGTCGCATCGGCGGTGAACGGCCCGGGCAATGCGGAAGACGTGACCGTCGAAATGCGCGGCCCGGTCGTCTCTGAACTCCCGGGCGGCCTCCGGGCAGTCTGGGTTGCATCGAGCTCCCTCTGGAATGAGAAGCGCTTTATCCTTGAGTGCCGCCCGGACGGGCTGGCATACCGCGTGGAGGTCAAGGGCAGGGGACCTATCGGAGCCGTCGAGTTCCTCAGTGGAGAAGGCGCGGGCGCGCCTTCTTCTCTTTACCGTTTCGATCGCATCTTCACCCCGGAGGTCTCGCTGCTGGACCGCCGCTATCTTTGCCCCCAGGAATACGCCTGTATAGATGCCACGAGCGGCGAGACCGCTCCGTTTCCCGTGGCATCCGGCGAGAAGGCTCACTGGATCTTCTCCCCTCCGCCGTTTGCGTTCGCGTGGTCGCGAGGTGGGCGTGGGCCCTGGCTTGGCGTGGGCATTGCCCCGCAACAGGGGGAGTACCGCTTCAACCTTTTCCAGCACTGGCCCGTGGCCAACTGCTTCAAGTTGCGTCTGACCTACGACGGGATGACCCGTGTGGAAGGCGAGTGGCGATCGCCGGATCTGCTTCTCCTGCCTGCTTCCGGCGAGTATGACGCCATCCGTCGCTGTGTATCCTATCTCTACGAAAATAACCTTGCGATCCGGCCTGACCGGAGCGGACGGCCCGGGTGGTGGTCGCGGCCGATCTTCTGCGGGTGGGGACAGCAGAATATGACTGCCGTCGCGCGCGGGGGCAGCGCTCCGCAGTGGGCCAGGCAGGATGTGTACGATGAGTTCCTGCAGATGCTGGACGAGCGCGGCATTGATCCCGGCACGCTGATCATTGATGATAAGTGGCAGAGGTGTTACGGGACTCTGGAGGTGGACACAGAGAAATGGCCGGACCTGCGCGGATGGATCGGGCGCCAGCACGCCCGCGGACGGCGGGTTCTCCTCTGGTTCGGGGCGTGGTCACCGGAGGGCCTGCCCCCCGAGGAGTGCATTCTGCGGGACGGAAACCCTGTAGTGGCCGACCCTTCCAACCCCGCTTACGAAGAGCGCTTGCGGCGTGCCATCCGCATCCTCCTCTCGGATGCGCCAGGTTGCTTCGACGCAGACGGCTTCAAAGTGGACTGGACCAATGGCCTGCCGTTCGGCGAGGGCTTCCTCGTGGCCGGGGATCTCTGGGGCATTGAACTGCTGAAGCGCCTTGCCTGGATCATCTATGACGAGGCTAAGCGGGTCAAGCCGGATGCCCTCATCATCACCCATATGGCCAACCCGTATTTCGCGGAAGTCACAGATATGCTCCGCCTGAACGACATCAGCTATCTTCAGCGTGGGGTCTGCGATATCATGCGGCACCGTCAGAGGCTGGCTCTCATCGCGTGTCCGGACTGGCTGATAGATTGCGACAACTCCAGCGCTCCCACTCAGGAGGAGTGGCTGGAATATATGATGATGCAGCCGGAGCTAGGCGTGCCGTCGCTTTATTTCCTCACGGGGGTGGACGGTACCGGCGAGCCGATCCCGCTGGAGGACTGGAAGCGCATTCCGGCCGTCTGGCGCGGCCCAAGGTAGCCTCCGGGCTCTTCTCTGCTGATG
>CALCJH010000257.1 GCA_937967775.1 uncultured bacterium
ACTCAGGAGCGGGGGAAAGCCTGCGATCGGCCGCGGCGGTCGCGGCCCGGGCGGAGATGGCGGCCCGCCCGCCCCGGACGGCGAACAATGGCAGATCACACACGGCGCAACCTGGCGGCGGCGTTCCTGTTGGCCGCGCTAATCTTCGTGTCTGTCCCCACCTGCGCCACTCCCGTCTGCCTCACGTGCCATTCCGCTCCCACGATGGGCGAAAAACGCGTCACTCGCGAGAGCCTGGCCGGCTCGCCCCACGCTTCTTTGCAGTGCGTGGACTGCCACACCGGCATCCCGGCTCGGGCTGAGATGCACGCCTTGCCCGCTCCCTCACCCGACTGCGCCTCCTGCCACCTCTCCCCGGGACGCAAAGGGGCGCCTCAGGTTTCTGAAGTGCATCACGGTCGGAGGGGATCCGATGCGGCCGCGCTGCCGTCCTGCCAGTCCTGCCACGGGGCTCACGATCTGCGGCCCGCCGGGCACCCCCGCTCGAAGGTCAGCCGCCAGAACGTGATGCAGACCTGCGCCGCCTGTCACGACTCCGGCGGATCGGCCGCCGCCCGCGACGGGGAGCGGCGGCTGCAGGACTACCGCAGGAGCGTCCACGGACGTCCCGATCCGGCCCGGCCCGGGCTTTATCCGGCCGTCTGCACGGAGTGCCACGGGACGCACAGCATCCTGCCGTCATCGGACCCGCGATCCGCCGTCAGCAAGGTTCGCGCGGCGGAAACCTGCGGCGCCTGCCACACTGCCGAGTTGAAGGAATATCGCGACAGCGTCCATGCAAGGTCGCTGGCGGAAGGCGGCCGCGACGCTCCTTCCTGCGCTGACTGTCACGGCGAGCACGACATTCAGCCCCCCGATGCTCCGGGGTCCCGCGTCTCCCGGGTGGCCGTTGTGGAAACGTGCGCCCGGTGCCACGCGGACAGAACGCTGATTGACCGTTACGGCCTGCCGGCCAATCTGGTGAAGTCCTACCGGAAGAGCTATCACGGCGTGGCCAACCGGTTCGGAGAAGTGGAGGTTGCCAGCTGCAGCAGCTGCCACAGCCCGCATCGCATTCTGCCGCAGGACGATCCGCGCTCGTCCGTCCATCCGGACAACCTCCCCGCCACCTGCGGGCAGGAGGGCTGCCACCCCGGCGTCGGTCGAAACGTGGCGCTGGGCAACATCCATCTGGACCCTTCGCCCCGGCGCGACCGGGCGGTCTACTGGGTGAGCATCTTTTTCGGAATTTTTACCTACGGCACCATTCTGGGGCTGACATCGCTCGTGGTGCTGGACTCGTTCCGCCGCTGGCGGACGCCGAAGGCTTTTCGCCAGCGGGAGGACAGCGCGGATCCTCTGGACCAGGTGAAGGTGCCGCGCTTTACGCGGGTACAGCTGCTGCAGCATCAGATCCTGCTGACGTCGTTCCTCCTGCTGGTGATCACCGGGTTCCCCATCAAGTTCCCGGACTGGGCGGTCTCGCAGTGGATCATCAACGCGGTGGGGGGGGTGAGCGCGCGGGGAGCCGTCCACCGGCTGATGGGCGCCGTCCTGCTGCTGGCTGGGGTGTGGCACGTGCTCTGGGTAGTGACCAGCCCGCGCGGCTGGCGGGAGTTCCTGCGCATGCTGCCGGAACGAGACGACCCGAAGCGCGCCGTCGGGATCCTGAAGTATTTCTTCGGGCTGAGCAAGGAGTTCCCGCCTACCGGGAAGTTCTCGCTGTACGAGAAGTTCGACTACATGGCGGTGGGCTGGGGCTCGGTGATTATGGGGGTGACCGGGCTTGCCCTCTGGTTCCCGCACATCGCCCTGCAGATCGCTCCGAAATGGGCGCTGGATGTGTGCCATGTGGTGCACAGCGATGAAGCGGTGCTGGCATTCCTGGCCATCACCATCTGGCACTTCTACCACGTGCACTACAAACCCACAATCTGGCCCATGAACACCGCCTGGCTGGATGGACAGGTGCGTCTGGGAGATCTGAAGGAGGAGCATCGTCTGGAATACGAGCGATTGCGTGCGGAGCTGGAGGCCGGGGGATTGCCCGTGGTGGAGGAGTCCTCCGCGCCCGAGGCCGCGCAGGAGTCTGCTGTTGAAGAAGGGGGCGAGCCGGAGACATCGGACGAGCCTTCAGCTGTTGCTGCTGAGGAAGAGGTAGATCAGCCGCCTGCCGCAGAGCGGGAAGAGGTCGAGACGGCCACCCCCGCTGCAGAGGAAGAGAGCCGCGAGGAGGAGCCAGACGCGGAGGTTGAAGAGCAGACAGACTCTGCTATCGCGGAGCCGTCCGGGCTGGAGGATGCGCCGGGAGAGGAGGAGCAGCGGTGACCCCCGAGCCGGCCGCCAATGCCGGGAAGAGCGTGCGCGTCCGCATTCTGGCGGCGGTGGTGGTGCTGTTGATAGCCGCGGGCGGCGCGCTGACCTACGCCACAGCGTCTTCCAGCCCCATCGTTTGCAGCCGTTGCCATGAGATGCGCGCCCACTACGTGAGCTGGATGGCGTCCGGGCACAGTCAGGTGCCCTGCGAGGAGTGCCACGTCCAGCCCGGGTTCTGGACGATGGTGCGGATGAAGTTCCAGAGCGAGGCGCTCATCACCAAGCACGCGCGCGATCCTCGCTCCGGGGAGCTGGTGCGGGCGAATGTCCCGGACGCCAACTGCGTGAAGTGCCATTCCCGGATGCCCGACGTGGTGACTCACGGGGGCGTGCAGACTACGCACCGCGGGCACATCGAGCGGGGCATTCCCTGCATCTACTGCCACACGGACGCAGGCCACGCCGCGGAAAAGACCGACGCCAAGGCGGCCATGGCCCGCTGTACGGCCTGTCACGACGGGAAGCAGGCGAGCGCCGATTGCGCGGTGTGTCACGTGAAGGAGGTTCCCCAGCCCGCTCCTGCCAGCCACGTCCAGCTTCAGCAGGTGGATCTGGACCAGATGCCGCACCCGGAGGGCTTCCGCTACCAGCACGCGGTGGTCGGCCGGAAGCAGGCGGCGCAGTGCGAGTCGTGCCACCGGCCCTATTTCTGCGAGTCCTGCCACAGCGGCAAGATGCCGGCTTCCCATTCCGCGAAGGAATACCGCCGGACCCACGCGGCCGAGGTGGCCGCGGGGCGCACCGACTGCACCCCGTGCCATACGCAGAAGTTCTGTCTGGCGTGCCACCTGTCCGCCCGCCCCGAGTCGCACGACAGAGGCTGGACGAAAGTCCACGGAAAGGCATCTCTGAAAGCGGATGCCCGCTGCGGTGTGTGCCACCTGAAGAGCTGGTGCGACGAGTGCCACGGGATGCCGATGCCGCATCCCGCGGGCTTCGTGCAGACCCACGCGAGTCAGGCCTCCAGGAGCCCGAAACTCTGCGACAGGTGCCATTCTCGTGACTATTGCCAGGCCTGCCACTCTCGAAGCAAGCCGCGCTCGCATCTAGCGAAGGGGTTCCTGGAAGGCGGACACGGCCGTCTGTGGCGCTCCAGTCAGAGCTCCTGCGCCACCTGCCACACGTCTCAGAAGTTCTGCGATGACTGCCACACCACGAAGCGGCCAGCCTCCCACGGGCCGGCCTGGCTGGTGACGCACGGCAAGCCCGCATCCGCGCCGGAGGCGAACTGCTCGCTGTGCCACACCCGGAAGACGTGCGGCAAGTGCCACGGGCAGGGAGGCAAGAGGCCCGCCAGCCACGGGGCCAACTACGTGATGGGGCATGCGAAGGACGCGAAGGCAGGTATCGCCTCGTGCGCGCTCTGCCACGAGGCGAGCACGTGCAACGCCTGCCATAAGCCGCTCGGCAAGCCGGAGGTCAGCTTCTGAGGGAGGCTTCCGGAGGCGCCCGATCAGGCAGCTCTCTGCAGCTCTGCCACGCGGGATTTCAGGAAGCCCTGCACAAGGGACACCAGCGCCCGGTTGTCCTCGATCGGCTTTGAGACGTAGCCGTCCGCTCCGGACTGCTGGAGAAAACGCTCCCGATCCCCCCTGAGGGCGTGCGCGGTGGTCAGCACCACAGGTATGGATGAGGTCCGCGCATCCTGCTTGAGGATGCGGGTCAGCTCGATTCCGTCCACCGGGACACCTTCGTATTCGGTGTTGGACAGAGAGACGTCCATCAGGATCAGGTCCGCCTGACCTTCCGAAGCGATCCTGATCACCTCATCGGCGTCCTCGGTGACCGTCACGGCGAAGCCGCCCACCCTTGTCAGCACCAGCTCGAACAGTTTTGCGTTAATCTTGTCGTCTTCGACGACCAGAATGTTTGCCATCAGATATCCGTCTCCGCTGAGTCACTGCAAAAGCCCGCTCCCTCCCTGGACGGGGTGGCCGTTCGGGGGCCTCACTCTTGATGATTGGCATTCCTCTGGCGCGCTTCAACAGCAGGCCGCCGACGTGCCTCAGCCAGGGCACCGTCTCGCGCCTGCCGGGGGAACCCGCGCCCTCACGACCACGTTAGTTTTGCCGTACTCTGAGGAGGTTCCGATAATGGCAATAATCGCTGAAGGCCAGAAAGCACCGGATTTTTCTCTTCCTTCATCGACCGGAGAGACGGTCTCCCTGTCGCAGTTCCAGGGGAAGAAGAATGTGGTCCTCTACTTCTATCCCAAAGACGACACTCCGGGCTGCACCACCGAGGCCTGCTCTTTCCGCGACAATCTCAGCGAGTTCGATGCGGCGGATACTGTGGTGCTGGGGGTCAGCCGGGACGACGTTGCATCTCACCAGAAGTTCAGTCAGAAATACAGCCTTCCTTTCCCACTCCTGGCGGATACGGACGGCTCCGTGACGGAAGCCTACGGGGTCTGGCAGGAGAAGAATATGTACGGCAAGAAGACCTGGGGCATCGTGCGCAGCACATTCATCATTGACCGGGACGGGGTCGTGCGCAAGGTATTTCCCAAGGTGAAGGTGGACGGCCACACCGCCGAGGTTCTGGAGTTCATCCGGAGCAATCTGCAGTAGCTTTGCCGCATCCCGCCCCCGCGAAGCGCGGAACCCGCGAGGCCGGGGCGTCGTCTTACTGAGTGGCAGTTAGCGAAGCGGAACGCTATTGAGCGGGGTCCTGGCCGGGGAATCGGCCGGACCCCGCGGGCCTTTTACACCAGAGAAAGGCCGGGCTTACTTCTGCTCCAGCTTCTCGGTCAGGGTATAAAGCATCCCCAGCAGTGGGCCCCTGCGCACCCAGGCGCGTCCCACGCTCTCAGGGATCTGAATGTCAAGACCGGCTTCCTGGAACCACCGCCGGAGCTGATTCGGAGTAATGGATTCCAGCGGCCGGAATTCCCCCTCCTGCAGCTCGCGCTGGAACAGTCCCCGCTGAGCCAGGGCTTTGATGGCCGGAGCGGCGGGATGATCCGCCGGAACGTCCACGAAGGATCCTTTCACCCTCTGTGGGCGTTTGGACCACAACCCCAGCCGCCGGGCCAGGTCCAGGTACTGGGCCGCCTCGGCCCGGGTGGCGGGCACGTTCTGCTTGGAGAAGTAGGTGGGGAACATGGAACCCCCGTGCGTCGCGAAGAACTGGATGGCCTTCGCGTGCGGGTCTGTGAACTGCACGTCCTCAAAGAACATCAGTACCGCGCCGTCTTCCAGAAGCTGTCTCTGCAGACGCAGGATGTCCACCCGGCGGACGTCCACGCCGCTTTTGATGGCAAGATGCGCGGCGGTTCCTCCGGCCTGGCCCATGGCCATCCAGCAGGGCTCCATCCTCAGCGTGCTGAACCCCATGTGCGTCCCGGAGATGGCCCCCGTGACCAGCAGGCCTTCCACTTTCTGAGGGACGATGACGCCGTAAGGCACCTGGTACGGCTGAGAATACTGCCAGACCCCCAGCAGACCTTCCAGCACCGGATATCCGGGCTCGTATTTACGGGTGGCGTGGCTGTCCATCTCGTAGGAGCCGCATCCGATGGACGTGCGCTGGACGGGCGTGCGGTCCAGACGGGGATCCAGCAGGCAGTCCTGAGCGCGGAAGTCGTACTCTCCCACGATCCGCCGGGCCTCGCGCACATAGATCTGACGGGGGAAGTTGCCGTTGTCCGTGTATTCATCGGCTGCCAGTCCCCACCTGCGCGCCTCCGCACGGAAGCTCTCCGGCAGGGTGGGGTCGTTCTGGCAGAAGTAGAGAAGACCCAGAGTGTACTCTCGCAGGCGCTCGGCGAACTTCTCGCGCCATTCCCAGCTTGCCTCTGGGTATGGATAGTTCTCCTCCGGCAGGTCGGTGGAGAGAAGCGGGATGGTGTGGTTGTTGGTGTCGCTCTTGCCGTTCGGCATCCGCACCACGTGGACCACTTCGTGGAAGCTCTTCACCTGGCCGGCCCAGATCTGCCGGCGCAGGATGCGGTATTCCCGCGGGTCGTAGTTGGCCGGCTTTTCGATGGGCACGCGATTGTCCGGCCGGTCAGTCAGACAGAGGCGGTAGTTGTAAGCCTGGATGCGGTCATCGCCTTCGCCTGTGGACTCGTCGTCATAATAGACCTTATCCTGGTATCCCCAGTAAATGATGCCCGCGTAAGGCTCTCCGTGCAGACTGCGCGGCTCGCGCCCCACACGGTATGGCACGCCCGCCATCGCCGCCAGGTCGCCCTCGTAGGTGGCGTCAATGAAGACCTGAGCCCGCACCGTGTTCCGCTGACCTGTCTCCAGACTCCGGAATGTGAAGGCTGTCAGGCGGTTGCCCCTTTTCTGCACGGTTTCCAGTTCGCAGCGCCGGAAAACGGTGATGCGGTCCTTTTGCTCCGCCAGCATCCGCTCGAAGAGCAACTCGGCGACGTGGGGTTCGAAATAGTATCCACTGTTGCAGTCTTTGACCTGCTGCGAATCTTCTCCATACTCCTTGGCATAGTACGCGCGCACGGAGCGCACGAATTCCAGAAAGATGCCGCCCACCGCTCCGCGCTTCTTGATGTCGGTCGCGCCGAGACCGTTGGCCATCAGGCCGCCGATGTGGGCGTTGCGGTCCACAAGGACCACACTGGAGCCCAGGCGGGCGGCGGCCAGCGCGGCCGCGATCCCGCTGGGTGTGCCGCCGTAGATGGCGATGTCGGTGGAGAAGGGCTCGCCTTGCGGGGCCGCCCCGGCCGGGGCCGCAATCGCCAGGGCTCCCGTCAGGATGAGCAAGATGGTCTTGACGTTGAGTCTCATGGTGTCACGGTCCTTTCCTCCCGCACGGGGCGGGCACAGGGCAGACTCCTTAGCTTCTGCGGCGCGGACATTGCCTGCCTTGTTGGGTTTGCACAGGATACCCTTACACCGCTCCGGCGGGCAACTGTCGCCGCAGCACAGCGCCATTCCGTGGGCGTGGCCACAGATAAGCCGACCCGGGAGGGCGAGTCTCCTGACGAGCCTCATCGCGCCCTCGCGGCTTGCCCCGCCATGGGAGGGTCTGTATAATCGTGTAGCGGCGCGGCGCCTCTCTTAAACCTGAAACGCGCGTGGCATACGCACATGACCGCCAGACAGACCCCCATGCAGCGACAGTATGCGGCCATCAAGGAGCAGTATCCGGATGTGCTCGTCATGTTCCGAATGGGGGATTTTTACGAGATGTTCGACGAGGACGCCGAGAAGGCTGCGCCCATCCTGGAGATCGTCCTGACC
>CALCJH010000258.1 GCA_937967775.1 uncultured bacterium
CTCCAGCGGGCGCTTCGCCGCGGCGAGGAGTGAACTTCTCCGCCCTGCTTTCCGTTGACCTCCGCAGGGTAAATACTTCCCGATACCCTTTACGGAAGGAGGAAACATCCCAGCGATGAAAGCCATACGCATCCATGCGCCCGGCGCACCCGACGTGATGAAACTGGAGGATGTGCCGGATCCTCAGCCCGGAGCCGGTCAGGTGGTAGTGCGCATCAAGGCGGCGGGCGTAAACCCGGTGGATACTTACATTCGCGCCGGAGCCTACGGACAGGTGAGCTGTCCGTTCACTCCCGGTATGGACGGTGCGGGCGTCGTCGAAAGTGTGGGAGAGGGAGTAGATCGCGTCCGGCCCGGCGACCGCGTCTTTGTGGCCGGCTCCATCTCCGGCACATACGCCGAACTAGCTCTGTGCAGCGCGAAGCGCGTCCATCCGCTTCCGGAGAACCTGTCTTTTGCGCAGGGGGCGGCCCTGGGGGTGCCATATTCCACGGCCTATGCGGCGCTGTTCGATCGAGCCTGGGCGGCGATGGGTCAGACCGTGCTGGTGCACGGGGCCAGCGGCGGTGTGGGAATCGCGGCGGTCCAGATGGCCCGGCAGGCCGGCCTGACGGTCATCGGCACGGCGGGAAGCGACCGCGGCCGGCAGCTCGTGCAGGAGCAGGGGGCGCACCACGTGGTGGACCACTCCCGACCGGGATATGAGGAGGAGATTATGCGCCTCACCGGCGGCCGCGGAGTGGACATCATCCTGGAGATGCTGGCCAACGTCAACCTCGCCCGCGACCTGAAGCTGCTTGCGCGAAGGGGCAGGGTGATCGTCATCGGCAGCC
Organism: uncultured bacterium; assembly: GCA_937967775.1. Lineage (GTDB taxonomy): Bacteria > Armatimonadota > UBA5829 > DSUL01 > DSUL01 > CALCJH01. The sequence goes on from CALCJH010000258.1 coordinate 834, forward strand.
GCGGGGAAATCACCATAGACCCGCGCGACACCATGCGGCAGGATTCCAGCATCATCGGGCTACTGGTGCTGAGCTATACCGAGGATGAGCTGGCCGATTTCTTCCGCCTGATGACGCCCGCCCTGGCATCCGGAAATCTGACTCCTGTCGTCGGCGTCGTGATGCACCTGGCGGAGGCGCCGACGGCGCACGAGCAGGTCATGGCGCCCGGAGCATACGGAAAGATCGTTCTGGAGCCCTGACCGACGTTCTGTCGTTCGCGGCACTCAGGGGCCGACCGCTGGCAGCGGCCGGCCCCTCACGTTTCAGATAAGGGAGGCAATCAGGGCAGACTCACGTCCGAGCTGCGACGCGGCAGAAGAAGGGGAACGCGCCGTGGCGGCGAGTCCATGCGCTTCAGGCTACTGATGCCGGTGATGATCACGAAGGCGCCCGGCGACGGCACGACGGCCAGCGTGGATGTGTCCACCCGCAGGGGCCGGCCGGATCCGTCGTCCAGAACCACGTATCCGCTTCCGACCTCCGTCACCGTCCCCCATGCGCGGATCAGCAGCCCGATGGTATTCACGCCCGCCCCGCCCGTCACGCCGTACTGCCCGAGCGGAGGGACGCCGAAATCGCCGCCGCCGATGGCCCGCTGAATCATCCCGAGCGGCTGAAGCGGGGGCGCACTCGAGATGACGATCACGTAAGAGGCAAGGATCTGGCGTTCGCCGTCAGGCGTGGTGCCGAGTGTGCCGGTCACCTGAACGACGCTGCCATCCTCCAGGCCGGAAACGGGCCAGAACGGAACGGTCACGCGGATCCCGCCGGACCGGTCCGATTCCTCCAGATAGAAGAAGCCGTTGAAGTCCGACGCTCCCGATGTGGCGATTTTGCCTGCGATGCTGACGTAGCGCCCGTCGGGAAGCCTCTTCGCTGTCTCTATCTTCCAGAGGATCTCGGGTGTAAGCCCGGTCTCAGGGTGCCAGAAGCCTATCCAGTGCCGCAGGCCCGCTCCCTCGGAGTAGCCCGCCGCGCTCTGGCCGATAGAGCTTTCCAGTCGGATTCCCCCTCCCGTCTGAGCGCCGCCGCCGGCGTTCACGGACCACCAGCTCGCCTGGTAGCTCTGGCTCCAGCCTGGCGGAGCGCCCAGTACGAAGGCCATCGTCAGCGCTATGAGTGTCCAGCTTCGCATGACGGCCCTCAGTTCACCAGATAGACGGAGCACTCGGGGGTGACGATGATGTCGGAGCTTCTGTTGTTGACGATCTCCACCCGCATTGTGGGAGCGATGGTGGGAACGAAGAACATCGCCACATATCCTGGAACCTGGAAGTTAGCGTACGGGATCGGCTGCACGGTTGGGGTCGCGAAGTTGCCTGTAGCCAGAAGTCCCCATGTGGATCCTGAGCCGAGATAGCGGATATTGATCCGGATCAGCTCCGGCTGGGAATAGACGCCTATCAGTGTCAGTTTGAACCGAAGCTCTTTGTAGCCGTCGCAGGCGATGTTAGGCGAAACGAGCACTCCTCCGGATGGAACGGTGACGCTCGATGACCACAACCTGATGAAATTGCTCTGCGTTGTGGTCTTCACCGTGTTCTGCGAGGCATCTATTCTGACCGTGTTCTGCGAGGTATCTATTCTTACCGTGTTCTGGGAGGTATCTATTCGGACTGCCGGGCTGTTGGCCACATTGACGGAAGGGCTCCCTGTGATGCCCACGCTCCAGGGTCCGCTCTGGCTTACCGGGAGGGGATTAGGAATGTTCAGACCGGCCAGAGTGATGGTGTTTCC
>CALCJH010000259.1 GCA_937967775.1 uncultured bacterium
GTCCTTCCTGCGGAACTCCTCCGGCATGGTCTCCGGCGTGTAGAGCGCCGTGTAGATGGGCGCGTCCGGATACACCTCCGCAAGCGCCAGCAGATGCTTCTCCGCGCCCGCCATCACGTTCAGCCTCTCGCAGACGAGCGCCACCTTCATCCGTCGTTCACCCCGCAGTCTCCTTCTCGCTGGTAGCCGGCCGGGTTGTTGCCGCCTGCCGACCGGCCAGGGCTCGTCTAGAGGAGCGCGCGCCGGCGCGTCAAACACCGGCTTTATGCTATAACCCTCTGGACAGGACTCACGTATGCTGGTCTCATATCATAACCATACGCGCTGGAGCGATGGGTCTTCCACCATCGCCGAGATGGTGGAAGGCGCTCTGGATCAGGGACTCGACGAACTGGGCATCTCGGATCACTTTGTGCTGTTCCCGGACCGAAGGGAGGTGGACTGGTCCATGCCTCTCGACCTGCTGGGCGAATACGTCGCCGAGCTGAAGGACACAGCCTCGCGTCTGGACGGGATGCAGCTCAGGCTAGGTGTGGAGGCGGACTACCTGCCGGGCATGGAGGAGCAGCTGAAGAGCGAACTGGAGAAGCATCCGCTGGACTTCGTCGTCTGTTCCGTGCACTATGTGGACGAATTCCCGGTGGATGCCGACCGGAAATACTGGGACCCTCTGCCGCAGGAGCGCGTCAACGATATCTGGCGGCACTACTGGCTGCGGGTTCGGGATATGGCTGCGGCCAGGATCGGCGACATCGTGGCCCATCTGGATCTGCCCAAGAAATACGGCTTCCGCCCCACTGTGGACCTGTCCGCGGAAGAGGACCAGGCTCTGGACGCCATCCGGGCGGCGGATCTGGCCATCGAGATCAACACGGCGGGCTGGAGCCTTTCGGCCGAGGAGGCCTATCCGTCGCTGCGGCTGCTGCGGAAGGCGCGACAGAGGGGCATTCCTCTGGTCATCAGCGCGGACGCGCACTCTCCTGCCCATCTGACGCGCCATTTCGGCCGCGCCCGGGAGCTTGCGCGGGAGGCCGGCTACGATCGGCTGCTCCGCTTCCATCAAAGGGAGCGCTTTGAGATCCCTCTGTAGTTTTGAGGGGCCAGTGGGAGAGATCTATGCGGCTGGCGGGTGAACTGCTGAAAAGGTATCCGGGCAACCCTATCCTTACGTGGAAGGACCTTCCCTATCACGTCAACGCCGTCTACAATCCCGGCGCGGTGAAGCACGGCGACGAGTATATCCTGGTGCCCAGGGTAGAGGACGGCCGCCGGGATAACCGCCTGCACATCGCGCGCAGCCGGGACGGGATCCATTTTACGGTGGAACCCGAGCCCATTTCGCTGCCCGGCAGCCCGGAAGATCTGGTCTGGGAGAAGCATCAGTATGACGCCCGGGTCACGCCTCTGGGCGGGGCGTATTACATCGCGTACTGCGCGCAGACCACGGGGGAGGTGGTGCGGATCGGGCTGGCGCGCACGCACGATTTCCGCACCTTCGAGCGCCTTCCGTTCGCCACCCAGCCCTGGAACCGCAACTGCGCTCTGTTCCCGGAGAAGATCGGCGGGCTGTATGCGCGCCTAGACCGCCCGATGAGCGGAAGCGACGCCATCACGTTCATCACTTTCTCTCCGGATCTGGTGTTCTGGGGCCGCTCTCGCCCGCTGGAGTTGGAAGTGCAGACGTGGATGCGCGAGAAGTGGGGCATCGGTCCGCCTCCCATCCGCACGGACGAGGGCTGGCTGCTGATCATCCACGGCGTGTGGCTGGCGTGCAACTACGTATACCGGCTGGGCGTCGTCCTGCTGGATCTGGAAGACCCATGCCGGGTCATCGGACAGTGTCCGGAGTTCATTCTGACCCCGCGCGAGGATTACGAGCGTTGTGGAGAGGTGCCGAACTGCGTGTTTGCCAACGGCGCCATCCTGGAACCGGACGGGGAGCTGAAGGTCTACTACGGCGCGGCCGACACCTGTATCGGTCTGGCCACGGGCCATGTCGACGAGCTGATTGACGCCTGCAAAAACGGCATCCGGCCGGGTCGGCCCTGACAGCGCATCCGGCACTCATGGCAAGTCGTTTGCTTGCGGAACGAAGTTGGCGTCGAGCTGCCTGGATGTGGTAAAAGATACGTGAAGACCCGGGGATGGAGTCCCCCGCAATCGTCGCAACCGGCTGATGACTCCTACCAGCAAAAGCCGTCCTTGCCTACAAAGGCCGGGGACGGTGGCAGGAGGAACGGTCCAATGCAAGAAGCCCTGCGCGAGGATCATCTGCCGGACGTCGCCCCGCACATGGTCTCGCCTCCCGGTGATCCTCTGTTCCGTGCTCTTCAGGAGGCCATTGCGCTCTGTTCCGGCCCGGGCGCATCGGACGCAGCTGTCGGCAAACTGGCTGCCCTGGCACGCCGCCTGAGTGAGCGCCGCTTTCATCTTGCCGTGCTTGGTCAGTTTAAGCGGGGGAAGAGCACCCTGCTGAACGCGCTGCTGGGAGAGGATGTCCTGCCCTCGTCGGTGCTGCCTCTCACGGCTGTGCCCACGTTCATCCGCGGTGGAGCGAGGCGCGGGGCGCGCGTGGAGTTCCAGGACTCGGCTGACGTCGAGACGGTGGCCGCCGGGAGCCAGGAAGATCTGCGCGCTTTCCTTGCGCGCTACGTCACGGAAGAGGCGAACCCGGGAAACCGGCTGAAGGTTTCAACCGTGGAGGTCACCCATCCCGCACCGCTGCTTGCGCAGGGCGTGGTGCTCATAGACACTCCCGGGATTGGATCCACCCACCGGCACAATACGGAGGCCACGCTGAACTTCCTTCCGCAGTGCGATGCGGCTCTCTTCGTTGTGTCGCCCGACCCGCCGGTTACCGAGGTGGAGATCGAGTTCCTCAAGCGTGTGCGCTCGCGTGTGGACCGGCTTTTCTTCGTGCTGAACAAGGCGGACTACTTGGAGGGAGCCGACCGGGACCAGATGCACCGGTTTGTGGAGCGCGCGCTGCGGGAACACGCCGGTCTGGACGGTGATCTGCGGCTACTGATGGTCTCCGCACGGCAGGGATTGCAGGCAAGGCGGTCCGGCGACTCCGGGCTGTGGGACTCAAGCGGCCTGCGGGAGCTGGAAGAGCATCTGGAGGATTTCCTGTTCCGGGAGAAGGAGATGGCGCTGCGAAGGGCTGTTGCGGCCCGCGCGTTGGAGATTCTGGAGGAGGTGCTTCTGGAATGGCGCCTGTCGCTGGAGACCATGCGGCTGCCCGTCGAGGAGATCGAGCGGCGGCTCAGGTTGCTGGAAGAGCGTTTCCGCGAGGTGCAGCTGCGTCAGGTTGCCGTGCGCGACGGACTGGCCGGGGACCGCAGACGCCTGGCTGCGCTGCTGGAGGAGCAGGCGGAGCAGCTCCGCAAGAAGGCGTTCAACCTCTTCATGAAGACCGTAGAGCGCGCTATTGACGAGCCCGGCGCGGGTCCCGGCGCGCCGCAGGAGGCGCTCGCTGAAGTCATTCCGGCCTTCTTCGAGAACGAGCTGGGTGAGCTGTCCACCGAGTTCGAGTCGCGCGTTCGGCAGACACTGGATCTCCGCCGCCGCGAGGTTGATGCCCTGGTGGATGCGGTCCGGCAGACTGCCGCGGAGCTGTTCGACCTGCCGCACCACGCCACTACGGATACCGGCGAGTTCGAGGTGACGCGCGAGCCCTACTGG
>CALCJH010000260.1 GCA_937967775.1 uncultured bacterium
TGCCCGCGGGTTCTCCTATCTTTCGGATAAGCCGGAGATCTGTGTCAACTGCCACGTAATGCGCGAGCAACTGGATGCCTGGTATGCCTCCAGCCACAGCTCGGCCGCAGTCTGCAACGATTGCCATACCCCCCACCCCAAGGTGGCCAAATACCTGGTGAAGGCCACGAACGGCATCAAGCACAGCACGTACTTCACTCTGGGCAACTTTCACGAGCCCATCCGCATAAGTTCGTCCAACCGCCGGATCGTGGAGCAGAACTGCCGCCGCTGCCACGAGCATCTGGTGGGGGCCATCCACGGGAGTCCCGATGAGCTTTCCTGCCTGTCGTGCCACGTGCGCGCGGGCCATCAGAGATGACACGAGAGGTCACGTCCATGGCAAACAAGCGCAACCTGGTCATCATCCTCGCCCTTGCCGCCGTCCTGGCCTTCGGAGTACTGGCTTTGCTGGCCAACATCTTCGAAAAGAAGCAGGAAGCGCGCGACCGCTTCTTCAGGGTGGTGGAGAGTGGGGAGTTTGAGACGGATCCGGCCGTGTGGGGCAAAAACTTTCCCGACCAGTATGACGCCTGGAAGAACACCACCACGGACTACGGGAACACGATGTTCGGAGGGTCCGGCAAGCGCGACAAACTGGCCGAGAATCCGCGCCTGAAGGAGCTTTATGCCGGCTACCCGTTCAGCATCGAATATAATGACGAGCGCGGACACGGGTGGTCGCTGGTGGACGTAAAGGAGATCAAGCGCCTGGGCCAGAACAAGCCCGGCACCTGTATGAGCTGCAAGAGCAGCGACAACGTCCGGCTGTGGAAGGAGATGGGACCGAGCGCCTTCTACAACACGAATATGTACAAGCTGGACGTGAAGCACCCCATCAGCTGCCTCAACTGCCACGACCCCAGGACTATGGACCTGCGTGTCGCCAATCCGGCGTTCATCGAGGCGATGGAGAAGCGGGGCGTGGACCTCAATAAGGCCACCCGGCAGGAGATGCGCTCCTACGTCTGCGCGCAGTGCCACGTTGAATACTACTTCGAGAGCAAGAAGAACCCCATTCTGCACTTCCCGTGGAAGCACGGCTATACCCTGGACGACATGGAACGCTATTACGATGAGGAAGGCTTCTATGACTGGGTGCACCCGCAGTCCGGTGCGAAGCTCATCAAGATGCAGCACCCGGATTTTGAGCTGTGGAGCACCGGCATCCACGCACGCAGCGGAGTCTCCTGCGCGGACTGCCATATGCCGTTCAAGCGCGTGGGCTCCCAGAAAATTTCCGACCACTGGGTGCGAAGCCCGCTGGTCAACGTTGCCGCCGCCTGCCAGACCTGCCACCGCTGGAGCGAAGATGAACTGAAGTCCCGGGTGATGGCCATCCAGATGCGCACGCGCAAGCTGATGGACCGGTCCGAGGAGGCCATCATCGCCGCAATCCGCGCCATCAAGACGGCCAGCGACGCAGGCGCCGGCGACGCCGCGCTGGAGAAGGCCCGCAACCTGCACAGGAAAGCGCAGATGCGCTGGGACTATGTGCAGTCCGAGAACAGCATGGGCTTCCACAGCCCGCAGGAAGCCGCGCGCCTACTGGGCGAGGCCATAGACTACGCCCGGCAGGCCGAGGTGGAGGCGATAAAAGCAAGCGCTCTGGGAGGAAAAACCCCGCACACGGCGAAGCGTCCGTAGACGCGCGGCAGACTTCAACCTGACTGCATTGCCCGGAGGCTGAAGCCGGACGGGAAGGAAAGGCGAGACAGTACAGGCTCTGCGTTTGCGCGTCCTTCATCAATGAAGATCAAGGAGGATGAGACAATGAAGCTGCAACGGCTGGCCCTAGCGCTGAGCCTGGCCGCAGTGATCTCCGCGTGCGTGGTAGGAAGCGTAACGGCGCAGGATGAGATCTCTCCGCGTGCCACTCGGATGAACACGTTCCACGGCCCCACCGGACTGCTTCGGGTGCCGACGGCGTTCGTGGCGGTGCAGAACAACGCCCAGTATGGCGTTGCGCTGCGCGAGAACGAGCGGGCGGCAAGTGTCACCTACGGCATCACCGACTATGCCGAGATCGGTGCAACGATTGTGGACCAGGACGGGCGCAGCAACAAGGCGATCGTCTCCGGCAAGATCAACGTCATCCCCAGCAATATCGGATGGTTCCAGCTGGGACTAGGCGCAATCGATCCGTTCGATGTCTATGATGACAGTTACTACATCGTAGCCTCCACGGGAATCCTAGGGGCTCCCAAAGGGTTGGAAGAGCGAAGCATCGGACTCCGTCTGCACCTCGGTTACGGAACCGGAATCTATCGCGAGGATCCCATAGGAGGAGCGGAGCTCTTTCTGGACGAGAGGTTTTCGGCAATCGCCGAATATGACGGCGACGACTTCAACTTCGGTCTGCGCTACAGCCATCGCCGGCAGCCGTTCCGCATCCTGGTGGGAGTGGCGGACACGGACTTCTTCCTCTCCAGCACAGTATCTCTGGAGTTCTGAGGTTCCCTGACGGGAACCCCAGCCGAGTGGGCCGCGGTTCTCAGCCGCGGCCCGTTTCTCGACTGATACTTCGCGCGGAACCCGTAGCCTCCGGAAAATGTTCTGGCTAAGAAGACTGCGGTTAAAGGCGCGCGTCCTGTATCGCCAAAACCCTGGAGGAAACTGAAAAAGCTGAAATGCCCTGTCTGCGATGTGGAGCTGAATATATCCGAGCGGTACGGAGTGGAGATAGACTACTGCCCGAAATGCCGCGGAGTGGGGCTGGACCGGGGTGAGATTGACAAGATTATCGAATGCTCATCTGGGGAGTTCGAGGATAGGGGTTACAGGGAAGAAAAGGGCGTTCGCAGCCGGGAGCCAGAGCGGTCCTACGTCGACGATGAGCCGAGGCGCAAACATCCGGGCAGACGAGCTCCTTCCTGGGACGTCTGTTCGACTTTGACTGAAAGACAAGCGGGCATGGTGAGATGAAATGGTCCTATAAAATCGCGGAATTTGCCGGCATCGGCGTCTACGTTCACGCGACGTTCTTTGTGCTGCTCGCATTCGTCGCCATCGCTTTTCTGGTGCAGGGAGCCGGGGCTAGCGCGGCGCTGGCTGCAGTCGCGTTCATCCTGACGCTGTTCGTCTGCGTGGTTGCGCACGAGTACGGTCACGCGCTGGCGGCCCGCAGGTTCGGCATCCAGACTAAGGAAATAACTCTTCTCCCGATCGGAGGGGTGGCGCGGCTGGAACGGATGCCGCGCGAGCCGATGCAGGAGCTCTGGATAGCGCTTGCCGGACCTGCCGTCAACGTGCTCATCGCCGCCATTCTCCTGGCGTGGCTGCTCGTTGCGGACTGGTGGAGGCCACTGCACGAAGTGGGCATTATGGGCGCCGATGCGTTTATCGAGCGCCTGTTGATGGTGAACCTTTTCCTGGTTTTCTTCAATATGCTCCCGGCGTTCCCAATGGACGGCGGCCGAGTTCTGCGCGCCCTGATGGCCACCAGGATGGACTACACCCGTGCGACCCTGCTGGCGGCATCCATCGGGCAGGCGATGGCGATCGGCTTTGCATTCCTCGGCTTGTTCACCAATCCGTTGCTGCTTCTCATCGCCTTTTTTGTCTGGGTGGGAGCGGGCCAGGAAGCCGCGCAGGTGCAGATGCGCACCGTCATGGCCGACATTCCCGTCAGCCGGGCCATGATCACCCAGTTCAGCACGCTGCAGCCGGGAGACAATCTGGCGAAAGCTGTGGAGCTCATTCTGAGCGGCACTCAACAGGACTTCCCGGTTGTGATGGGAGACGAGGTGGTGGGGATCCTCACACGGCAGAATCTCCTCACGGCGCTGGCCAGAATGCCTCAGGATACTCCTGTCAGCGAGGTGATGCACAGGGAATTCCGGCAGGTCGAGGAGTCCGAAACGCTGGAAAGCGCATTCACGAAGCTGCAGGAATGCGTCTGCCACACTGTGCCGGTCACCAACAATGGCCGCCTGGTGGGCCTTCTGACGATGGAGAATGTCGGCGAGTTCGTAATGATCCAGACGGCGCTGAGCGCATCGCGCCAGCCCGCCTGAAGCGAGTCAGGAACCTGGCCTATTTGCCGCGGCACTGACTTCCATGCGACACTGGAAGTGGGAGAGAGCCGGGTCGTCCCCGGCGCGGCAAACGATGGCAGAGAAAGAACGGCACTGCGACGAGAGCTTCTGCCTCTTTGGAGCGCAGGTGCTCCAGAAGCGGCTACAAGCCCTGACGCGTGAGATAGCCGGCGTCCGGGAGGCAAAAGATCTGGAATATGTTCACCGGATGCGGGTCGCCTCCCGGCGGTTGCGCTCGGCCTTCTCAATCTTCGAACCCTGCTTCCCCGTCGCCCAGATGGGGCGCTGGAACCGCCGGATCAAGCGGATCACCCGAGCGCTCGGCGCGGCCCGCGACACGGACGTGCAGATCGCCTTTGTGGAGGAGTTCCTTAGCCGCATCGAAGGCCAGCGCGAGCGGCGCGGCGTGGAGCGGCTCTCGCTGCGGTTAAGGCAACGCAGGCAGGCGCTCCAGGCTAACGTGATCGAGACGCTCGACCGGCTGGAATCCAGCGGAGTCCTAAGGGATATGGAAGAGACTCTGCTGCAGCGTCTTGTGGAGGCGCGAGTCAATCAGACCCCGGAGACCTCACCCTGGATGTACCGGCGGGCGTGCGAGATGATCACACTGCGCCTGGAAGAGATGCTGGCTTACGAGGTCTACATCCATCAGCCGGAGCACATCACCCAGCTTCACTCCATGCGGATCGCGGCCAAGCGGCTGCGCTACACGATGGAGATCTTCGAGCCGCTTTACAACGGCGAAATGAAGAAGCACATCCAGGTAGTAAAGACGGTTCAGGAGATGCTGGGTGACATCCACGACGCGGACGTCTGGGCGGAGCAGCTCCCGGTGTTCATCGCAGAGGAACGCGCGCGCACCCGCGAATACTGCGGCTCAGAGGCTCCGGCCCGCCGCCTGCTGCCAGGACTGGAGGCGCTCCGCGCAGACCGCCAGGCATTCCGCCAGCAACGCTACAAAGAGTTCCTGTCTTACTGGAAAGATCTGGGCAGGGACGATGTCTGGGGAACTCTCCGTACGCTGGTGCTGGAACGGGCGCGGGAGGCCGTGCGCGAGACCAGCCTCCCCGAAGCCGTTCTGGAGCTGGCGCCGGACCCGGCCTCGGACTGAT
>CALCJH010000261.1 GCA_937967775.1 uncultured bacterium
AGCACGGGGAGTCCAGATGGCCGAGGCTGGAATGCAGTCCTGGCGAGAAAGGCGATGGGTGGACCTGGAGTATCTGACAGCTTGAACAGTGCGCCTGAGATCTCCCGCCTTAGCCTGAACCAGATCACCACCAACAACTGGTCCCTGAAAGAGGCCGTCGAAGGCTGCGTACGCGCCGGACTTGAGTGGATCGGGATCTGGAGGCATAAAATCGAGCCGCTGGAGGAAAGCGTCCGTATCGTGAAGGACAGCGGTCTAGGAGTCTCGGGGCTTTGCCGTGGAGGGATGTTCCCCGCCGCGACGGCCGAGGAGCGGCGCAGGCGCATCGAGGACAACCTGCACGCCATTGACGAGGCCGCCGCGCTGGGGACGGACGTTCTGGTCCTGGTGAACGGCCCTGCTCCGGACCGGGACATCACCGGCGCGCGCTCGATGGTGGCGGACGGGATTGCGAGCATCATCCCCCACGCTCGGGAGCGCGGCGTCAAACTGGCCATTGAGCCACTGCACCCTATGTTCGCGGCCGAGCGGTCCGTCATCTGCACGCTGAGGGAGGCAAACCGGCTGGCCGAGCGCCTGGGTTCGCCCGATGTGGGCATCATCGTGGACGTGTACCACGTCTGGTGGGATGCTGACCTCTATGAGGAGGTCGAGAAGGCCAGCGGGCGCATTCTGGGCTTCCATGTCTCGGACTGGATCGTCCCGACCCCGGACCTGCTGATGGGCCGGGGAATGATGGGGGACGGGGTCATCGAGATCCGTAAGATCCGGCAGGCGGTGGAACGAGCTGGATACAGGGGGCCCATTGAGGTGGAGATCTTCAATCAGGAAATCTGGGACGCTCCGGGCGACGAAGTGCTGGCGCGGATGAAGGATGCCTATCTGGCGCACGTCTGAGAACTTCCCTCCCGGAGACAGGCCGTGAAGATTCCTGAAGGACAGCAGCAGACGCAACGCCCCCGCCTGGCCGCAGCGGGCATTGCCGTGGGTGTTGTGCTGGCGGTTGCGCTCTTTGCGGCAATCTATGCCCTGAGGCAGACCGCGCAACTCGAGGAGCCTCCGACCGTCGCTTTGCTGGAAGGGGACACCGGCCCTGCACCGGATGTCTCATACCTTTGGACCGCGGGCATTGAACTGTCCGTCAGACAGCAGGAACTTCTGCGGGAGCTGGAGGGGCGCCAGCAAGAGGAGCTCGGGCCGCTGCTGCAGCGGCTGGAAAAGGCAGCGGATGCCCTGGATGCCGCTTTAAATCGCCGCACGGATGCTCCGGCTGAGAACAAAGAAGACCGCCCGGCAGACAACGAGGCCGCAAGCTTGAAAGAGCTTTCGGCCAAGGTCAACAAAGTCCGCGAGAAATACTGGGAGGAGGCGCTGAGTCTCCTAACGGAGGAACAACGCGCTGCTGTCGAAGAAAAGCGGCGGCAGGAATGGGCCGAGATGCTCAAGCGTCTGGGGATCCCGGCGGCTCCGGCCGGCAACCCGAATACACCATCCCGTCCCTGATTCAGATCCTGGCCGACGGAGGAGATAGCTGAGCGGTGGCTCCTCCGTCCACCACCAGAGTATGTCCAGTGATGTAGGAAGACTGTCCGCTCGCCAGAAACGCCACGGCGGCGGCCATTTCTGCGCAGGTTCCGTGCCGTCCCATCGGCACGTGCGGCTGACGGAACGCTGACGCCGCGGTGGGAGTCTCGAAACCCAGTTCCAGAAGCGCGCGTTTGACGGGATCCTTTTCAGACTCGTCCACCGGCCGAAGACGCGTGGAGCCGGGAGCCAAGCTGTTCACCCGGATGCCATGCGGAGCCAGCTCCAAAGCAGCGGCGCGCGTAAAGGACTCAAGCGCGCCCTTGCTGGCGTCATACGCCACCAGATAATGATGCGCGCGGAGCGCGCCGATGGTGGACACCAGAATGATGCTTCCGGAGGTACGGGGAACCATAAGGTCCGCCGTGCGGCGCACCAGCAGGAAGGCCGCCTCAGTGTTGATGGCGAAGATCTGACGCCAGTGGTCCAGATCCGTTGCCATCAGGGGATGGCTGTGAAGCTGCGCAGCGTTGTGCACCAGGATATCCAGAGAGCCAGGTCCGGATTCGACAGCTTCAAACACCGAGTCCACCCCTGCCACATCCGAGAGGTCAGCCCGAATGGCGTGGCAATCGCCTCCATCCCGCTCAATGATGCGCGCCGTCTCGTCCAGCGTCTCCCGGGTGCGGCCGCAGAACAGCACTCGCGCTCCTTCGCGGGCCAGGCGCACGCAGATGGCCCGGCCGATGCCGGACCCTCCGCCGGTGACCAGCGCCACCTTGCCTCTGAGATCTTCATAGCAGGTGCAACCAGGCGCTTCACTCAGGATATCCAAACCTCTGATTCCTCCTCATCTGCCGGCCTGCATCGCGCGGCGGGCCAGCCGAGGCGATGCCGCAGGCAGAGCATTTTGCAATAGGGACGCCCGGGCGTCCAGCCTTGTAAATGGCCAAGAACCGGCGTCTCAAACAGACGCGGAAATCCGCTATAATCCTTGTGGTGGCAGGGGGCAGACCCGCCTTTTGAAGCCCGTCTCCGCCTGCGCTGATGAACGTCTCGCAGGATTTCACAATGAAACTGCGCAATCTTGTCTCCAAGATCTCCGGCTCCGACAGGAAGCCCGCCCCTGCTGGCCTGCTGTCCGGATCGGCCACGGTCCCCATGAGTCGCGAGTTCGCTGTTGTGGGACTTGGCCGCTTCGGCGTCAGCCTCGCCCGCACGCTGCTGGAGCGCGGATTTCACGTTCTGGGCATAGACAAGGATCAGCACCTGGTGGACTACTATGCTCAGGAGCTGACCCAGACCATCGCCCTGGACGCCACGGACGAGCACGCTCTGCGGGAGATTGATATCGGGTCTTTCGACACTGTAGTTGTGGCTATTGGCGACCACCTGGAAGACAACGTTCTGGCAACCGCCACACTCAAGGATCTGGGCGTTCGCCAGGTGGTGTGCAAGGCGGCATCCCGCCGGCAGAAAGAAATCCTGCTCCGGGTGGGCGCTGACCGCGTGGTGCAGCCCGAGTACGACGCAGGGAAGCATCTTGGCCAGCAGCTTGCAAAGCCCAACGTCATCGAGCAGATCGTCATCGGGCCTGTACAGAGATGCTCGCTGGTAAAAGTCACCGAAAGCTTCATCGGAAAGACCCTGGAAGAAGCCGATCTGGAAAAGCGCTTCAACGTGAAGGTGATCGCCGTCGTGCGTAATGATGAGGCCGACGTGAATCCGGCGGGCAACCACCTCTTTCAGGAGGGCGATATGATCGTTGTCTTCGGGCACCGCAACGACATCGCCAAGCTGGCGCGCTGATGCCGGATCCCCCCGGCCTGAGTCAGGCACAGATCAGACTGCAGGAGAAGGCTCGCCGGCAGGCGGCGCAGGCGGCGGTCCGTGTGCCGGTCCGGCTAGTAAGCGGGCTGGCGTTTCTGGTGCTGCTGGGCACGTTCCTGCTGATACTCCCTCCTATGGGCAGGCAGGAGCCACTCAAACTGAACGAGGCACTCTTCACGGCCGTATCGGCGCTCACCGTCACGGGACTTACCATCATAACGCCCTATCAGGATCTTGCCGGGCCAGGGAAGATCGTGCTGCTTCTGCTGATCCAGCTCGGCGGCGTGGGATATATGGCGCTGGCCATCACGGTCTTTCGCATCCTCGGGCGCCAGGTTACGCATACCGACCGCCTGGCGCTGTGCGACTCGCTGGGGTTGGTCAGCACCGGGGGGATTATGCGGCTGTTCTGGAACATCCTGCTGACGGTCACGTGCATCGAAATGGTGGGAGCGGTGCTCCTGTGGTGGCACTGGCGAGCCATCCTTCCTCCCCACGAGGCGGCATTTTACGGGCTGTTCCACGCCGTCTCCGCGTTCTGCAATGCCGGCTTCGATCTGTTCACCGGGCATCCAGGCTTCGAGACCGGCATCCCCGCCGACACATTCACCCTCGCAGTCCTTGCCGTGCTCATCTTTCTGGGCAGCGTGGGGTTCCCCGTACTGTATGACCTGATCAACTGGCCGGTTCGGCGCAGCTTTACGCTGCATACAAGGATCACGCTGCCGCTGGTTCTTTTCCTGGTGTTCGGGGGAGGGCTGGCCCTCCTGATTTCGGAGGGCGTCTCGGGAGGAGCAATCGGCTCGGAGCCGCTGGCGCGGCGAGCCGTCCTCTCCGTATTCCAGTCGGTTTCGGCGCGCACGGCCGGGTTCTCGGCGATACCCGACCTTTCGCAGATTGCGCCGGCAAGCGAGCTAGTGCTGATGATGCTGATGTTCATCGGGTCGTCGCCGGCTTCCATGGGCGGTGGAATTACCACCGGCACCTTTGCCACCCTGATGCTGGCGCTGTGGGCCCACCTGAAAGGTTTCGACACCCCGCGAATCGGTGGACGGGCTCTGCCCGGCGAGCAGATCCGGCGGGCGGCGGCCGTTCTGACGGTCTCGCTGACGCTTGTGCTGCTTTGCAGCTGGCTTCTTCTGGTGACCCATCCGCTGACACTGCATCAGGCTACCTTTGAGGTGATCTCCGCGTTCGCAACGTGCGGGCTCTCCGTGGGAACAACTCCCCGCACCAACCTGTTCGGGCAGCTGATCCTGATGCTCGTGATGTTCTGGGGACGCCTGGGAGCACTGACCATCGTGGTGGCTCTGGCAAGGCCGCGGCCCAAGCGTCTGGTTACCTATCCCGAGGAGCGGATTCTGATCGGATAAAGCGGCCCGCGCCGCCTCCCGGCAGGCACCTGGCTTCTGGCAGCTCGCCGCTGGCCTGCATGCTCTCGACACGAAAAATCCTGCCCACTGTCCATCGGCCCCCGAATGGAACGCCGCACTCTTTCCCCGAACCGGCAGAGCGCAGGGGGGGATACCCACTTCGCGACGCAGCGAATACCAGCCTGTGTGCTGGCCATTTTGCGGCGTTCATTCTTTGACAGCCCTGAGCTTTTCAGTGGAAATTAGAGGTTTTTTCTTCAGAATCTTGACGATCAGGTATTAGACTGTTAAAGTGATGTAAAGCAAGGAGGGATGCCTGCGATGAAAGCCCTGCACTCTCGTGGATTCACACTCATCGAGCTGCTGGTGGTAATTGCCATCATAGCCATTCTGGCAGCCATGCTGTTCCCAGTCTTCGCCCGCGTGCGCGAGTCGGGAAGGGCGACAGCCTGCGCCCAGAATATGCGGCAGATCACGATGGCGTTCTTGATGTACGCCGACGACAACGACGGGCGCTTGCCGGGGACTCAGGCATATCGCCGCACAGCGGAGATCTACGGGCAGATCGCCTACGGCGATTTCAGCACCGGCGCGCTCTCCAAGTACCTGACCACCAAAGTGCTTCTCCTCTGTCCGTCCGTAAGCGCAAAGGACAAGCAGTGGTTCCGGGATAATTTCCGCCAGGATCTGCTTTTCAACTACTCCGTAAACGGCTACACCACCTATGCCGGCTGCTCGGGCGAGAACGGAGACCGCTACAAAGCTCACATCATGGGCTTGAAGCTCTCCATCTTCCCGGAGCCCTCCCGCACCATCCATTTGGTGGATGAGAACGTCCGCCCGAACATTGACAGCACTCTCAGTCAGTACATCGTGAACAACGAACTGTTTTTCCTGGAGGACGTCACTTCGGACAAACATTCAGGGAAGGCGAATGTGACGTATCTGGACGGGCATGTCGGGCAGGTGCCCGGCACGTCTCAGTGGCGGACCGCCAGGTGGCCGGACGGCTCGTATATGTTTCACGGAGAACCGCTCAACCCCTGACGGGTAAGGAGGGCGAAGTCCCTCAGTAGAAAACCAGATCCACTTCCTTCCCGCGCTCCCGGAGCTGCGCGGCAAGCTCCTCCGCCACGACCCGTCGCAAGAAGATGGACTCCGGCAGTCCTGTATTCTGATGGGCCGGGTTGCGGGCCGTGCCCACCAGAAACGTGATGCCATCAGCGTCCATCAGGTGATCCAGCAGACAGGTGGCCGCGTCGCTTCGCCCTGGAGGAATGCCGCGTCTGAGATACTCCGCAGCCCGCGTCAGCGTGAGGATGCCCTCCGTCACCAGGTCCATCCCCCGGATCTTGCCGCCGGGGGGCAGGTCGGAATCCAAGAAGCGGTCATCCACTTCCAGCGGGACATCTAGATGCCGTGCCAGCAGATGCGCAGTAGTCCCTCCGCACACCAGCCGCGTTCCCTCCCTTCCCAGGAAGTCCTGCAGCATCGCGGGCAGCCTGTCTGGTGATGACGGCGGCCCGGTCAGAAGAACCGCGTGCCGCGCCTTCCGGTAGCGTGCACAGACAACCGTGCCATCGTCGCCGGGGGCACCCTCCCAGTATTCCAGCGCCTGCTCCGCAAGGCGGTTTGCCTGCGCGGCACAATCACCGCGCAGCGCGGGCGCGGTGGCGGACAAGAACTGGAAGATGCCGTCCTCCTGCCAGCCCATCGGGAGCTTCTGTCCCACCCCGGCCCACACGATGCCGTCCGTGTACTGCACCAGAACATCGCCCGGCTGCATCCGGAAATAGGCCACCCGAATGTTGCGGTCCCTCACCGTGCGCTCGAACGTCTCCACGAACTCCGGCCGGATGCCCCCCGCAAGCTTCAGGGTGGGCGGGCAATCATACTCAGCCAGCGTAACCCGGCCGGTATCGTAAATCCGGACGACAGAGAACGTGGAATATGCGATGCTCCGCCATTTGCAGACCGGTAGCGTGGCGATCAGTGTCTCGACGATATCCTCAAGCGACAGATCGCCCTGGGAGAGACCACACGCCACCTCCACAGTAAGGGTGGCCAGGACGTTCGCCTTGACCCCGCTCCCCAGACCGTCCGACACGCTGATGATGGTGGAATCCGGCGTCTGGGCCACGCGAAAGGCATCCCCGGCGATGTCCTCACCGTGCTTCTGGAACTGACGTGTCGCGATGTCCAGCGCGAAGCGCTTCATGGGATCTTTTCCGCTGCGGCCTCGTTGGGGATGTCCTCGCTC
The DNA here is from genome assembly GCA_937967775.1 of uncultured bacterium. Lineage (GTDB taxonomy): Bacteria > Armatimonadota > UBA5829 > DSUL01 > DSUL01 > CALCJH01. The sequence continues at coordinate 6,988 of CALCJH010000261.1, forward strand.
ATCAGGCGGGTGAGCCGGCGCAGAAGCACGCGCGTCTCGCTGGTGGTCTCGCCCAGGATGCTCGCGATCTCCTGTGCCATCAGCATCTGCTTGCGGATAACCTGCTCCGCGCTTGCCAGGGTCTCCTCGCGGATCCGATCCAGCTGAGTAAGTTCGCGGGTGCCTTTCACGGCGTTCGAGAGGATGCCCACTACCCGGTCTTCCCCTTCGAGGCGGTATACATTCAGCCGACCGGTGACGTGATAAGCCGGGTAGGACACAGGCTTGTTGGTGATGCGCTCCTGCCTGCCGGTGAGCACCTGCTCGAAATCGGTTGGATCCATCAGCGAGGACAGCGGCCGTCCAATGAGCGCCGGAGTACAGGCGAACAGCGAAGCAAGCGCGCGGTTGAACTCCACGATCCTCAGCTGGGAGTCCACGATGATGATGCCGTTCGGGCTCTCGTCTATGATCTTGTCCGCCCGGCGTTCCGCTACCTGGCGCATCCACGGGATGCACATGGAGCGCTCGGCCATCCCCGAAAGCACGGCGCGGGCGTTGTCGCGGCAGGTCTCATAGCCGCAGGCTCCGCAGTTCAGCTCATCTTCCGGGGCGTTTTTGCCCATCCTTGCCAGGATCTCTCGAAGAGCCTCCTCCGATGCATCACCGGCTGGAAGCGGCCTTTCCGGCACGTCGCGGCCAAGGTCCGTGTCCCGGAGCGCCGCCTGGATATCTTCTTCCTCAGGCCGGTGCACGGCGCGCCTCTCGTGCTGCAGCAGCCGGTTCTTGCGCTGGAACAGGTCGCACCCGTCTCCGAAGCAAGCGCCGTTGATGCACCCTCCGCTGCAGAACAGCGCCTCGAACAAGCGGACTGCGCCGCCCTCGCGGACGTTCGCCAGCATCTCCCGGACCTCCGTCCAGCCTGATACTGCGGCGAAGTCTGGCCGCAGGAGATCCGCAGGCATGGCGGCCGTCCGAGCCAGCCCGCCCTCCAGCGGAAACAGACGCGCTGTCCCTGCCGGAAGGTCATCGAAATCAGCAGGCTTTGCCTGCACGGCCGTCCCGCAATCTGCCAGCCATTGCCGGAGCTCTTCAAAGGTAAGGACGGCGTCCACGGCTCCGGCGCACTCCGGGAGCTCGGCTTCGGCCTTCTTGGCCGGACATGGTCCGATGAACACCACCTTCAGATCAGTGCCATAGACCCTTTTCAGATGACGCGCGTGCGCCACCATCGGGGATGCCAGCGGCGTCACGCTGCCGGCGGCCCAGGGTTCGTATTTTTCGATGTAGTTGACGACGGCCGGACAGGCCGACGTAATGAACGTCCCGTCCTCCTGCCGCAGCATCTCAGCCGTCTTGCGCGCCACCATCTCGGCCCCTGCGGCGGTCTCAGTCACCAGGGCAAATCCGAGTGACTTGAGCACTCCCGAGAACAGGCTTCCGCCATACTCCGGAAATGCCGCCACCCAGGAAGGGGCGACGGATGCCGCGACGCGCGGGTGAAGTTCCACCATCCGGCGGACGCGCTCCAGGTCGCTGCGGACCTGTTTGGCGTGCTGCGGGCATTCGCGCACGCAGCTTCCGCACACGATGCACCGCTCCGGATCAACCTGCGCCTGTCCGTCGCGGATGCGGATGGCCTTCACCGGACACACCCGCACGCAGCGGTAGCAGTCGCGGCAGCGCGCCTTGTTAGTCGAGACGATCCCCTGCGCCGACACCGTTTCTCACCTTCGGAAGGATACGCTCACGGAAGAAGTCCTCGGCGCGATCGGGCGTGACCCCGCCGAACGGCTCGCCATCCACCAGCACATTGGGAGCTCCCAGACAGGACGCCAGACAGAGATCGGCCCTTAGCGACACCTGCCCCTGAACCCCCGCATCATTGATAAGCGTGTGAAGCAGCTTCAGCGTCTTTGCCCCGCCGCGCAGATGACACGAGCTTCCGACACAGACCCGGACATCCACCATCGGCGTCACTCCCTTGCCGCCGCACAGCTCCGGCCATCCGCAAGCGGCAGAAGCCGTGAGCGGAAGAACTCGTCCGCTTCCTCGGGCGTCACTCCGCCGTGGATCTCCTCGCCCACCCGGACGTTCGGGCTGGCCTTGCAGTTCTCGAAGCAGAAGGTAGCCTGGAAGTCGAAGGCCTCCTCCAGCCCCTCGCGGCGGGCGGCCTCCATCAGGCGTTTGAGCGTGTCGTACGAACCCCTCAGGTAGCAGTTCGTACCAATGCACACCGAGACAGGCACCCGGGCAGCCGGCGGCTTCTCATCCAGTTCGATGACCTGACCATCTATCCGCCGCCGCGGGCGATAGCCCGTGTGCAGCAGGCTGTGGGCAGCGTGTCTGTCCGAGCCGCCGATGCGCTCCAGGCAATCCGAGACGAACGGATTGTCCGCAGCGTTGTGCAACGGCTGAACGGCATCGCAGTCATAGAGCATCTCCGCTCTCTCGCGCCGCATGCCGGTGTCCGCCGGCCAGGGCTGACCCGCGCCGCCGACGCATCCTCCGGGACAGGCCATCACCTCCACAAGGTCAAAGCTTTTCAGACCGGCGCGGATCTCTTCCAGAAGAGCTCTCGCGTTGCCGAATCCGCTCACCACGCCCACCCGGACCGGACGGCCGTCCTGCTCCAGTTCGGCCTCCTTCAAACCGTTCAGCCCGCGGACCTCGCGGAATTCCACGCGGCCTCTGCCTCCGGACAGCAGCCGGAGCACAGCCTCCGCCACTCCACCGCTGGCGCCGAACAGGACTCCCGCGCCCGTCTTGAACCCGAATGGAAGATCCAGCGCCCCGGCCGGGAGTTCGGCGGGCTTCAGTCCGGCCTGATCTATCATCCGGATCAGCTCCTGCGTCGTCAACACGGCGTCCACATCGGGGCGTCCGTCCTGCGCGAACTCAGGCCGCGCCGCCTCGAACTTCTTGGCGCTGCAGGGCATCACGCTGACGACATAAAGATCCTCCGGGAGGATCCCCATGTCCGCCGGCAGATGCTTGCGGGCGAGCGCCCCGAACATCTGCTGTGGGCTGCGGCAGGTGGAGAGCTGCCCCAGCAAGTCCGGTTGGAACTGCTCGGCGTATTTGACCCACGCCGGGCAGCAGCTGGTGAACATCGGGAGAGGCCCGCCGCTGGCACGGCGGCGGAGGAACTCAGCTCCCTCCTCCACAGTGGTCAGGTCCGCCGCGAAGCTGGTATCGAACACCCGGTCGAAACCGATACGGCGCAGGGCAGTCACGGTCTTGCCAAGGGCGTGCTCGCCGCCGGCGATACCATAGTGCTGCGCCAGCGCCGCCCGCACTGCAGGAGCGATCTGCACTACCACGGTCCTGGCCGGGTCGTGGATGGCCTTCCACACCTCGTCAATGGCGCTACGGACCGTGATAGCCCCGGTGGGACAGATGGCGGCGCACTGTCCGCAGTAGACGCACTCCACCTCGTCAATGGACCGTCCGAAGGCCGGAGTCACACGGACATTGCTGCCGCGGCCGGCGAAGTCCAGCACTCCGATGCCCTGCACCTCGCTGCACATCCGGACGCAGTCCCCGCACAGGATGCACTTGGCAGGATCGCGGACCAGCGCCACGCCTTCATCCAGCTGTGTCTCCCGGTCTGCCGGCGCCTCAAAGCGCACGCGGCGCACCCCCAGCCGGTCGGCAAGCGCCTGCAGGCGGCACCGCATATTCCGGTCGCAGGTCTGGCACTGCCCTTGGTGATTGGCCAGCAGCAGCTCCAGCGCCATCTTCCGGATGCGCTGGGTCGCCTCGGTGGTGGTGCGCACCACCATCCCATCTTCGGGAGGCGTGGAGCAGGCCGTTTGCAACCCTCTGCCCTCCACCTCCACCACGCACATCCGGCACGCGCCGTAGACCGACAGGTCCGAGCAATAGCAGAATGTGGGAAGCTCCACGCCGGAGGAGCGGATCAGCTCTAGCAGGTTGCGGTGCCCGTTGACCGGCACCGGCGTGCCATCAATGATGACTGTGGGTGTCATGTCGCTTGCCTCCTTCACGCCACCACCGCCCCCAGGCGGCAGACGTCCAGGCAGACCCCGCAGCGGACGCAGGTCTGCGGATCAATGGTGTGCGGCTGCTTCAGCTCTCCGCTGATAGCCCCGACCGGGCACTTTTTCGCGCACAGGGTGCAGCCTTTGCACTTCTCCGGGTCTATGCTGTAGTGGCGGAACGCCTGGCACGCGCCGGCCGGGCAAACACCATCCACCACATGCGCAAGGTACTCGTCCCGGAAGTAGCGCAGCGTGGAAAGAACCGGATTGGGAGCGGTCTTCCCCAGACCGCACAGCGACCCGTCGCGGACGGCGATGGCCACCTCCTCCAGCAGGCCGACATCGTCCACCGTCCCCCTGCCGGAGGTGATCTTCTCCAGGATCTCCAGCATCCTGCGAGTTCCCTCGCGGCAAAGTACGCACTTGCCGCAGGACTCGCTCTGGGTGAACTGCATGAAGAAGCGCGCAACCTCCACCATGCAGGTGGAGTCGTCCATCACCACGAGGCCACCGCTGCCGACCATCGCCCCCACGCTGCGGAGCGAATCGTAGTCCAGCGCCAGATCCAGGTGCTCTTCGGTGAGGCATCCTCCCGACGGGCCGCCGATCTGGACAGTCTTGAACTTTCGCCCGTTGCGGATGCCGCCGCCGATCTTGAAGACCACATCCTTCAGCGTGGCGCCCATCGGAACCTCGATAAGCCCGGTGTTCACAACATCACCGGTCAGCGCGAAGACCTTAGTGCCGGGCGAGGACGGAACGCCCACGCTGCGGAACCAGCCGGCGCCGTTCAGGATGATGCGGGGGACATTGGCCAGGGTCTCCACATTGTTGACGACTGTGGGCATGCCGAACAGCCCCGATTGCGCCGGGAACGGCGGCTTGGGAGACGGCATTCCGCGCCGGCCCTCGATGGAGCTGATGAGCGCCGTCTCCTCCCCGCAAACGAACGCCCCGGCGCCCTCCTTGATGTGGATGCGGAAATCGAACGAGCTGCCAAGAATCCGCTCGCCAAGAAGGCGCGCCTCTTCCGCCTGGCGGATGGCTACCCGCAGCCGCTGGACGGCGAGGGGATACTCCGCACGGCAGTAGATGTAGCCCTCGTCCGCGCCGACGGCATAGCCTGCAATGGCCATCCCTTCCAGAACGGCATGCGGGTTGCCTTCCAGAATGCTGCGGTCCATGAAAGCGCCAGGGTCGCCTTCGTCAGCGTTGCAGATGATGTATTTCTTGGAAGCCTCTGAGCGGCGGGTGAGCTCCCATTTGCGGCCCGTTGGGAATCCACCGCCTCCCCTGCCCCGCAGTCCGGCATCCGTCACCTCCCGGACGACATCCTCCGGCGTCATGCCGAACAGGCAGGAGGCCAGCGCGCGGTATCCCTCGTGCGCGATATACTGGCGAATGTCCTCCGGCTCGATGACTCCGCAGTCCGCCAGAACCACGCCGGCCTGCTCCCGGTAGAAGGGAATCTCGTCTCGCGTGGCGAAACGCTCGCCGGTCGCTTCGTCACTGAACAGCAGATGCTCGACCGGCTCACCGTTCAACACCGTGCGCTCTACGATCGCAGCGGCATCCTGCGGCCGGACCCGCACATAGAAGAAGTTGGCCGGAAAGACTCGGACAATCGGTCCGACCTCGCAGAACCCCGAACATCCGCCGAATCCGGCGCGCACCGCGCCGTCCGGGTGCTCCTCCAGAAGATCCGCCACAAGGGGTACACCACGCGCCGCGAGCTCCGCATTCAGGGCATCCAGCACCTGCCGGGAGCCGTTCGAGGTGCATCCCGTGCCACCACACACGACGAGGCGGGTGCAACCCGATTCGAGAGCCTGAAGCGCCCTCTTCTTCAAAGCGATCAGATCGGCCGGCGAGCTGAGAGCCGCTCCGAGAACCGCGGTGGTCATCACTGCTCCTCCTTTCCGTCGCCGGCGGCCGCTGCCTCAACGCGCTCAATCTCATCCAGCACGGCCTTCATTTTGTCGGCGGTCATCTGCCCGTAAACTCGGTCATTGATGACCACTGCAGGGGCAAGCGCGCAGGCGCCGATGCAGCTGACGATTTCCAGGGTGTAGCGCATATCAGGAGTGGTCTTCTGCCCCTCCTTCAGCCCCAGCCGGCTCCGCAGGCTGGAGATGAGCGCCTGGTTCTTCCGCACGTGGCATGCGGTCCCGTCACAGACCTTGATGACGTATTTGCCTACCGGCTCCAAGGAGAACTGAGCGTAGAACGTCGCCACGCCGAACACCGTGGACGGGGGAAGATCCAGAGCGGTGGCGATGAAGGTCAGGATCTCCTCGGGGAGATAGCGGTACTCCTCCTGCGCCTTCTGCAGGATCGGGATCAGGGCGCTTCGTGAGGCTCCATACTCTTCGACAAGCTGCTGGATCCTCTCGAATCGCCGGCCGGCGGCATCCTGCGCCGGCTCTCGTACTGCCACAGCCTGAGTCATTAAGCGACCTCCATATCAGGGCGATGCGCGCCGTCTGGCGGCGTCTGCTCCGGCGGGTTACCGGGAGCGGAGCCAGCCCCGCGGAGCTTTGTGCAAAACCTCACAATCTTATATTAGGCACGGCGAGGGCAAATGTCAAGGGATATTGTGATATTTCTCACAGATATTTTTCGCCCACCACAGCTACCAGGCACGAAGGCAGGAAGGTGCGCAGAATGCGGCGAACGCAAGGGGCAGGAGCTTGGACCAATGAGCAACCGTTTCCACCGGTGGGCCATACCGCGATGCAACCTGGCTGTGGTGTGTGCAGCCATCATCTGGATGATGTCCGTGACACTGGCCGAGGCTGTCCCTGCTCCCTTCCGCCTGACGCTGGAGCCGGATTTCGTGACACTGTTCGAAGGAGAGCATCCCGTTTTCCGGTATGTCCGGGGGGAGATCCTGGCACCGGGGGCGCCGGAAGACAGGCGCAGGAGCACTTACATTCATCCCCTCTACTCCGTGGACGGCCTGCCCCTGACGGACGACTTCCCTGCCGACCATCTGCACCACCGGGGCGTGAGCTGGATGTGGTACAAGGTGGTCTGCGACGGGGTCACGACCGATCTCTGGACCCTGAAAGGGGTACGCCAGCGGTTCGAGAGGATGTTGACGCCAGCCCTCTATGAGGATCGGGCTGTCCTGCGATTCCGCAACGGGTGGTATCAGGACGCCGACGGCAAGCGCATCATGGAGGAGTGGGTGACGCTGACCGCCTACCAGGCCGAAGGCGGAGGACGCATCATTGATGTGGAGTTGCTCTTTTCAGCACCGGGATCTCCGGTGACGCTGGGAGTCTCGAACACGGGATACAGCGGGTTTGGCGTGCGCTTCGGCCCGTGCGACAGCAAGACAATTCTGACCTCCAGTGGCCCCATCACGGCGGACGAGAACCGCAACCCGCACCGCTGGGCGGACTTCACGGCGCGGTTCACGGATACGCTGCGGCTGGACGGCATCACGGTCTTCGACCATCCCTCCAACCCGAACAGTCCGCCGGGATGGACTCTGCGGTTCTACGGATACCTGAATCCCGCGTTCACTTCTCGCACGGACGACTACACTATCCGGCCGGGAGAGCCGCTGCGGCTGCGGTATCGTCTGTGGGTGCATCGAGGGCGGCCGTCAGCGGAACGGTTGGAGCAG
>CALCJH010000262.1 GCA_937967775.1 uncultured bacterium
CGAGATCCGGCTGATCGCGTTCACGGAGTTTTCTCACCCGGAGGATGTGCCGTGGGAGACAGATACGCCGGTGGCTTCCGAAAAGCTGATCGAGTATGCCGGCCGGATGTGCTATCAGTCCTGGTCCAATCCGGCCGGCCGTACCAACCGCGAGTATATCGCCAACATGCTGGACCACGGGCACCTTTCGGTCATCGAACACGCCAGCGCCTCTTTCAGTATCCGGGGAGTATCCCGATCCTGCACCCACGAGCTGGTGCGCCACCGGCACTTCTCATTCTCCCAGGTCTCGCAGAGGTATGTCTCTGAAGAAGACTCCCGGATGGTGGAGCCGGACTGCATCGCGGAGGATCCGGAATGCCACCGCATCTTCGTGGAGGCTGTGACTAAGGCCCGGGAGGCGTATCGCGAGCTCTACGAACGGCTGGCCGGGAAGTTCGAAGATGTGGAAAGCCGGACGCTGCGCCGGAAGCTGGCCCGTCAGGCCGCGCGCAGCGTGCTTCCGAACGCTGTGGAGACAGCACTGGTAATGACCGGCAACTTCCGGGCCTGGCGGCATTTCATCCGCATGAGGGCAAACGAGCACGCGGACGTGGAGATCCGCGCGGTAGCGGTGGAGATCTGCCGCCAGCTGCAGCAGTTGAGTCCGGCGGTCTTCGGAGATTTCACCATCTCCGCGCTGAAGGACGGTACCGAGGTGGCCTCCACGCACTACATCTACGAATGACGGCCGCGCCACGCATTATCCAGATGGCGGCCGGGCCGCTGGAGACCAACTGCTACACTGTGATCTGTCCGGAGACGGGCGAGGCGGTGATCGTGGACCCGGGGGCAGAGGCCGAGGAGATCCTCAGCTGCCTTCCCGAAGGATCCACGGTGCGGATGGTCCTGCTGACTCACGGACACTTCGATCACGTGGGAGGGGTGCGGGAGGTGGCTGCAGCGACTGGGGCGCCCGTAGGGATCCATCCCGCGGACGCGCCGCTGATGTCGCAGGCTCCGGCGATGGCCCGGCTGTTCGGGCTGGAGGTGGCCGCCCCACCCGCTCCGGACTTCCTGCTGGAGGACGGGCAGAAGCTGCAAGTAGGACGCCTCACACTGGAGGTGCTGCACACTCCCGGCCACTCCGCCGGCGGGGTGACGTTCGCGCTGCCAGGGACCGCCATTGTGGGTGATTGTCTCTTTGCCGGGTCTATAGGAAGGACCGACCTCCCCGGCTCCGACTACAGGACGCTGATGCGCTCCATCGTGGACCGGATCCTGTCGCTGCCGGACGAGACCCGCGTGCTGCCCGGACACGGTCCGTCCACCACCGTGGGCCGCGAGAGGCAGACCAACCCGTTCATAGCGGATTATCTGGCAGATCCTCTCTGAGACGGAACACCGCAACCGGCGAAGTCCCGGCTAACGCCGCCTCCAGAGCGAACCGTCCGGAGATGCAATCCGACGTCGCCCCTCTCCCGCCGCTTCCGTGAAGTCGCAACACCATATTCTGCCCCTTGAAGGAATCGCCGTGCCCGGCACTCAAACACACTGAATGCCTTTCACGGAGATTCCAAAGGAAATGCCGAGACAGATCAAGCAGAAGCACGGACTGGCATACGCCATTGCAGCTGTCATCGCGGTGGCCGTTCTTGCCGCCGCATTTGCCGCTCAGGGAGCAGCCCCGGACATCCGCCTGGAGACCCGCGTGATGGGTCAGGACCAGTGGCTCAAAGGAAGCCATGCGGCCCTGCGCATCATCACGCTGGACCATTACACGGAAAGCCCGCTGGCGGGGATTCCTGTCGAGGCCGTGCTCAAGCCTCGAAACGGAGGGAATACCACCCTGTTGTATCGCGGCCGCACCGGCGGACAGGGCACGGTGGAGGCCGCCTTCCCTGTCCCGGATGTACCGGAGGGACAGTACACCCTGCTGGTGACAGCAAAGGCACTCGGGGAAACGGATGAAATCACCGCTCCGGTGCGCATCAGGCGCCAGATCCGGGTGCTGCTCACCACGGACAAGCCGCTTTATCAGCCCGGGCAGACGATGCATATCCGGGCGCTGGCGCTGCAGATCCCGTCGCTAAAACCGGCGTCCTCGGAGCGCTGCATCTTCGAGGTGAGGGACGCGAAGGGCAACAAGGTCTACAAGAAATCCCTGGAGCTCTCGGAGTTCGGCGTGGCGGGGTCCACTTTCCAGCTTGCCACGGAGGTGAACAGAGGAGCCTGGACGGTGCGCGCCATCGTGGGAGATGAGGAGACGGAAAAGCAGGTCACGGTGGACCGCTACGTCCTGCCAAAGTTCAAGATCCGGCTTGAAACCGATAAGAAGTTTTACCTGCCCGGCGAGCAGGTGAGCGGAACGGTCCACGCCGATTACTTCTTCGGGAAGCCTGTGGACGGAGCGAAAGTGGTTGTGAGGCTGGCGACATTCGACGTCGGCTTCAACGACTTTGCCGAGATCATCGGGACCACCGACAGAGCCGGTGTGTTCAAGTTTGAACAGAGATTGCCCACGAACTTTTTCGGACAACCGCTTGAGCAGGGCAATGCCTTTTTCAAGGCCGAGGTGTCCGTCACCGACGGAGCGGACCACACCGAGAAGATTACCTCCACCGTGCCGGTGGCAAAAGACCCCCTGAAAGTGCTGCTCATTCCCGAAGGCGGCGAACTGATCCCGGACGTCGAGAATATCGTCTATGTCTCCGTCAGCTACCCGGACGGCACGCCGGTGAAGGGAGCGCGCTTCCTGCTGCTGGAGAACGTGAAGCCGGGTGACCCACTGGACCACAAATCCCGGGAACTGCAGACCAACGATCTGGGCATCGGGCAAGTACGCGTGAAGCCGTCCGGGGAATCGCTGCCCGTCTATGTGGCTGCCCGGGACGACCGCCGCAATCAGGTGGAGCGCTACGAGACCCTGGGAGTCAGGCACACGGAGGAGGCCGTTCTGTTGCGGACCGACCGTGCAATCGCCCGCGCCGGGGAGGAGCTGACGCTCTATGCATTGACATCGCGCCCATCCGGCACACTCTATATTGACGCTGTCCGTGATGGTCAGACAATCCTGACGAAGACCCTCCCTCTCGTTCGGGGGAAGGGCGAGATGAGGCTCCCGCTCACTGCGGACATGGCCGGGACACTCCAGATTCACGCCTACAGGATCTCCCGGACAGGCAATATCGTCCGTGACAGCCGCACGGTGTATGTCGCGCCGGCCGATGACCTGAAGATCAGAGTATCCACCGACCGGGAGCAGTACCTGCCCGGGAAGCCCGCCCGCATCTCCTTCAGCGTCACGGATTCCCGCGGGCGCGGTCTGGCAGCCGCCCTGGGCATAACCGTGGTGGACGAAAGCGTCTATGCCCTCCAGGAGATGCAACCCGGGCTTGAGCGCATCTATTTCATGCTGGAGAAGGAGCTTGCGGAGCCCAAGTACGAGATCCACGGCATAACCCCAGGCGAGATCGTCAGGCCTCTGCCCGAGGGGCGCCCGGCCCCCCTCCCTGTCGAGAAGCAGGAGGCGGCGAAGGTGCTTTTTGCGGCGGTTGAAAAGCAGCGCATTGAATCCGGGCGCCCCGTGTTCACGCTGCAGGCCGACAGCTACGCACAGAAAATCGAGAAAGTGCGAGAAGATCTGGCCAGAGAAGCGCGCGAGCATTTCCGGGCCATTTCCGAGGCTATCGTGCGGTTCTACGCTTCCGGTACCAGGACGACTCTTGAAGAACTGGGGGGCATTCATTATCTGGTCCGGGAGGGCAAGCTGCCGCGCGCCGTTCTGAGCGACCGGTGGGGCACTCCTTACGAATTTCAGGGGAGTCCGTGGGGCGGCTACGGGAGCGGGCTGGCGATGATAAGCGCAGGGCCAGACCGGCGCAAGGGCACTGTGGACGATATCATCCTGCTGGGCTATCCCGGAACCGCGGAGGCGGAGCTCGTGAGGGAGGTAGAGTTCGCTTCCGGCAGGCCGGGCCGGCTCAGGGAGGATGTCTGGTTCCGCGGCAGGGGCGGATTCGCTGGCTTCGGCGAAGGCCGGTGGGGTCTGGTGCAGCGGGCAGCCATGGCCCCTGATGCGGTGACGAGTGAAGAGGCCATCCCCCTGGCGGCCGTTGCGAAAGAAGCCGGCCCAGCCCCTGCTCGCCCGGAGGTGCGCATCCGGAGCTACTTCCCAGAGACTCTCTACTTCAACCCAGCCCTCATCACGGATCCCTCAGGGAAGGCAGCCATCACCGTGGATATGGCGGACAGCATCACCAGCTGGCGGCTGACCGCTATGGGATCCTCGTTGAACGGGTTG
>CALCJH010000263.1 GCA_937967775.1 uncultured bacterium
ATGGTGGCGCACAACGGAGAGATCAATACTCTGCGGGGCGATGTGAACGCCATGCGAGCGCGGCAGGCGCTGTGCGAGTCGGACATCTTCGGAGAGCGCCTTGCCAGTGTGATGCCCGTCATAGACGAGGATGGCAGCGACTCCGCCATGTTCGACAATGTGCTGGAGTTTCTAAACCTTACTGGGCGCTCGCTGCCGCACGCCGTCATGATGATGATCCCGGAGCCCTGGGAGAAGGACAGCCGGATGGACCGGCAGCGGCGCGACTTCTACCGCTTCCACAGCTGTCTTATGGAGCCCTGGGACGGTCCGGCCTCCATCGCGTTCACGGACGGGGTGCAGATCGGGGCCGTACTGGACCGCAACGGACTTCGCCCTTCCCGCTACTCCGTCATCGACGACGGCCGTGTCATCATGGCATCCGAGGTCGGGGTGCTGGATGTGGATCCCCAGAAGGTGGTCCTGAAGGGCCGTCTGCAGCCGGGGCGGATGTTCCTTGTGGACACCCGCGAGGGTCGAATCATCGCGGACGAGGAGCTCAAGGCCGCCATCGCAAGTGAGCATCCGTACCGGCAGTGGCTGGCGCAGAACCTGATCTCTTTCCGCGACCTCCCGGAGCAGAAGGCTGCAGGACATCCGGAACCGCAGCTTCCACTGCTCCAGCGTCAGAAGGCGTTCGGATACACCTGGGAGGATCTTCGCTTCCTGATGGCTCCCATGGGCGAGGACGGAGTAGAGCCCATCGGATCCATGGGAACGGATACCCCCCTCGCAGCGCTTTCCGACCGTCCGTATCTGCTTTACAACTACTTCAAGCAGCTGTTCGCGCAGGTCACCAATCCTCCGCTGGATGCCATCCGCGAGGAGATCGTCACCAGCACCACGATGCTGGTTGGCTCGGAGGGGAATCTGCTGAAGCCCGGAGCAGGCAGCTTCCGGTTGCTGGAGCTGGACTCGCCCATCCTTACGAATTCGCGGCTGGAGACTCTGCGAAGCGTGCGGGAGGAGGGATTCCGGGCGGTCACCGTGCCGATGCTCTTCCCGGCGTCCGGCGGCGGCGAGGCGCTGGAGCGGGCGCTGGAGGATCTCTTCACGTCCGCGGACAGAGCCATCGAGGAGGGTGCGAACATCCTCATCCTCTCCGACCGGGGTGTCGATCAGGAGCATGCCCCCATCCCGGCGCTCCTGGCGGTATCCGGACTGCACCATCATCTCATCCGGACAGGTACCCGGATGAAGGTATCGCTCGTGGTGGAATCCGGGGAGCCGCGGGAGGTGCACCACATGGCCCTTCTGGTGGGGTACGGCGCTTCCGCCATCAATCCCTATCTGGCCTTCGAGACGCTGGCGGACCTCATCGCAAACGGTCTGGTGCGTGAAGGCGTGGACTACGCCACCGCCGAGAAGAACTACGTCAAGGCGCTCACGAAGGGCATCGTGAAGACGATGTCCAAGATGGGCATCTCCACCATCCAGAGCTATCGGGGGGCTCAGATCTTCGAGGCGGTGGGGCTGAAGGAGGAGTTCGTCGAGCGCTACTTCACCGGCACCGCTTCCCGCGTGGAGGGTGTGGGGGCGGACGTAATCGCGCAGGAGGCGATTACCCGCCATCGCAAGGCTTTCGCCGAGCGTGCGCCGCTGGACAGCCCACTGGAGTCGGGCGGGCTGTATCAGTGGCGAAGCGATGGGGAGTATCACCTCTTCAACCCCGACACCATCCACAAAATGCAGAGAGCCGTCCGCACCGGCGATTACGAGCTGTTCCGGGAGTTCTCCCGCGCGGTGAACGATCAGTCCCGGCACTACTGCACCCTTCGGGGGCTGCTGAAGTTCCGGGAAAACACCACCCCGGTCCCGCTGGACGAGGTGGAGCCGGTCGAGTCCATCGTGCGGCGTTTCAAGACGGGCGCCATGTCCTACGGGTCCATCAGTAAGGAGGCGCACGAGACGCTGGCCATCGCCATGAACCGGCTGGGCGGCAAGAGCAACACGGGCGAGGGCGGCGAAGATCCCGAACGTTATCGTCCTCTGCCCAACGGCGACTCGAAATGCAGCGCCATCAAACAGGTGGCGTCCGGCCGGTTCGGCGTGACCAGCCACTATCTGATGAGCGCGCAGGAGATCCAGATCAAAATGGCGCAGGGAGCCAAGCCCGGAGAGGGCGGTCAGCTTCCGGGTCACAAGGTCTACCCCTGGATCGCAAAGGTTCGGTTCTCCACGCCCGGGGTGGGACTGATCTCTCCGCCTCCCCACCACGACATCTACTCTATCGAAGATCTGGCGGAGCTAATTCACGACCTGAAGAATGCCAACCCGCGGGCGCGCATCAGCGTGAAGCTGGTCTCGGAGGTGGGCGTCGGCACCATCGCCGCCGGAGTGGCCAAGGCTCACGCGGACGTGGTGCTCATCAGCGGGTACGACGGCGGCACGGGAGCATCCCCGCTCTCCAGCATCAAGCATGCCGGAGTGCCATGGGAGCTGGGGCTTGCGGAGACGCACCAGACCCTGGTCTTGAACGGCCTGCGGACCCGCATTGCGGTGGAGACAGACGGACAGCTGCGTACAGGGCGGGATGTGGCCATCGCGGCTCTTCTGGGAGCCGAGGAGTTCGGGTTCGCGACGTCCCCGCTGGTGGCCATCGGATGCGTGATGATGCGCGTCTGCCACAAGAACACCTGCCCGGTGGGGGTGGCGACGCAGGATCCCGAGCTTCGCCGCAAGTTCCAGGGCCAGCCGGAACACGTGGAGAACTACATGCGCTTCGTGGCCATGGAGTTGCGGGAGATCATGGCGCAGCTGGGCTTCCGGACAGTGAACGAGATGGTGGGCCGGTCGGACCTGCTGGTGATGGATGACGCCGTGGAGCACTGGAAGGCGCGTGGGCTGGATCTCTCCCGCATCCTGCACCGGCCGGAAGGGATGCCTCTGGAGGGACAGTACAAGCGCGAAGATCAGGACCACGGTCTGGACCGGTCCCTGGATCGCCGGAGGCTGCTGGAGATCTGCCGGCCTGCGCTTGAGAGCGGCAAGCAGGTCATCGCCTCCGTTCCCATCCGGAACACAGACCGCGTCGTGGGAACCATCCTGGGCAGTGAGGTGACTCGGCTCTACGGACCCGAGGGGCTGCCGGACGGCACCATCCATCTGAAATTCACAGGATCGGCCGGGCAAAGCTTCGGGGCCTTCGTGCCGCGCGGCATCACTCTGGAGCTGGAAGGGGACGCCAATGACTACCTGGGCAAGGGTCTGTGCGGAGGGCGCATCATCGTGTATCCTCCCCGCCAGTCGCCCTTCGCCGCCGAGGAGAACATCATTATCGGCAACGTGGCCTTCTACGGGGCCACTTCGGGCGAGGCTTACGTGTGCGGCGCCGCCGGCGAGCGCTTCTGCGTGCGCAACAGCGGTGTTACCGCAGTGGTGGAGGCTGTTGGTGACCACGGTTGCGAGTATATGACCGGCGGACGCGTGGTGGTCCTGGGGCCTACAGGACGCAACTTCGCGGCCGGGATGTCCGGCGGGATCGCCTATGTGCTGGATCCGGCAGGCGACTTCGAATCGCGCTGCAACACCGAAATGGTGGACCTCTTCGACCTGACCGACGACGCTGAGATCGAGCAGTTGTGCAGGCTGGTCGAGCGCCACGGAGCCCTGACCGGCAGCGCGCTCGCCCGGCGCATCCTGCGGCGCTGGGACGAGGCTGTGCCGCAGTTCGTCAAGGTGCTGCCCAGAGACTATCGCCGGATGCTGGAGAAGATGGAAGAGATGGAGCGGAAAGGTCTTTCCGGCGAAGAAGCCGTCATGGCGGCTTTCGAGGCGAACGCGCGGGATCTGGCCCGCATCGGTGGAAACTGAGTAAGGAGCGCTTGAATGGGCAAACCTACAGGATTCAAGGAATACCCGCGGGAGACTCCGCCCGAGGCATCGCCGGCGCAGCGCATCTCGCACTGGTTGGAGTTCCACGAGCACATGCCCGAGGAGCGCCTGCAACGGCAGGGCGCGCGCTGCATGGACTGCGGGACGCCGTTCTGCCAGACGGGGGTCGTTCTCTCCGGCGCCGCATCCGGCTGTCCCATCCATAACCTGATTCCCGAATGGAATGACCTGGTCTACCGCGGTAAGTGGCGGGAGGCGCTGGAGCGACTGCTTCTGACGAACAACTTCCCCGAGTTCACCGGCCGCGTCTGCCCCGCCCCGTGCGAGGGCTCCTGCGTGCTGGGGATTAACGAGCCGCCGGTGACCATCAAATCCATCGAATGCGCCATCATTGATCGCGCCTTCGAGGAAGGATGGGTCACGCCCCGCCCGCCTCGTCTCAGGACGGGCAAGAAGGTGTCCATCGTCGGTTCCGGACCGGCCGGACTGGCCGCTGCAGCGGAGCTGAACAGCGCCGGACACGAGGTCACCGTCTATGAGCGGGATGACCGCATCGGTGGCCTGCTGATGTACGGCATCCCGAATATGAAGCTGGACAAGAAGATCGTCCAGCGGCGCATAGATCTGATGGCAGAGGAGGGGGTGCGTTTTGTCACGGGTGTGGAGATCGGCAGGGATCTCCCGGCCGCCCGGCTGCTGGAGACCAGCGACGCCGTTCTGCTCTGCTGCGGGGCCACCCAGCCGCGCGATCTGAATGTGGATGGGCGCTCGCTGGAGGGCATCCACTTCGCCATGGAGTTCCTGCGCGAGAACACGCGCCGCCTGCTGGACGGCCAGCCTTCGCCGGCGTTCATCTCGGCGCAGGATCGCAATGTGGTGGTCATCGGGGGAGGCGACACGGGGACCGACTGCGTGGCGACGGCGGTCCGGCACGGTTGCCGCAGCCTGGTCCAGCTGGAAATCATGCCCCGCCCGCCCATGGAGCGATCCGAAAGCAACCCCTGGCCGGAGTGGCCGCGTGTCTACCGCCTGGACTACGGTCAGGAAGAGGCGGCTGCGGTGTTCGGTGATGATCCCCGCCGCTACCTGGTGACCGTCAAGCGGTTCCTCGCCGATCCCTCCGGGCACGTGTCCCACGTGGAAGTGGTGGACGTGGAGTGGCGGCAGGAGAATGGCAGGCGCATCCCCGTCCCTGTGCCCGGCTCGGAGCGGACCATTCCCGCGGATCTGGTCCTGCTGGCGATGGGCTTCACGGGGCCGGAGGATGTCATCCTTCAGGAACTGGGCATCGAGCGCGACGAGCGGTCCAACGCGAAAGCCGAATACGGACGCTATGCCACGAACGTCCCGAAAGTATTCGCGGCCGGGGACATGCGCCGGGGTCAGAGTCTGGTGGTCTGGGCTATCCACGAAGGCCGGCAGGCCGCGCGGGCTGTGGACGAGTTCCTCACGGGCAACTCGGATCTTCCGGGCTGATACCTCCGGGAGGAAGCGAGGTCTCACGGGCCACAGGCCGGGCTGTAACAGGATCCACGGTCAGGGATATCTCCCCGGCCAGCAGACGGAGCAGGTCTCGCCCCGCCATCTCGTAGCGCCAGCCGTCCAGGATCGGAAGATCGCCTTTGCTCACGCCCGGCGTCCGCTCCACCAGCTCTTCCAGGTCCCGTGCGGTGGCCAGCAGGCCCCATGCGATCTGCTGTTCCTGAGCCCGGATGCGCAAAAAAGTGGCCAGAATGTTCACCAGCGCCTGGGTGGACGCGTCCACCTCCCGGACCGGCAGGCGGCGCGGCCACTGCTCCTTCGGGAGTTTCAGCGCCTCCGCCACCGTACGTGCGATCTCCGCGCCATGACGCTCCGCCACACCGGCGGGGAACCCCCGCAGATCCCGGATCTCGGCCAGGGTCACCGGCTGCTGACGCGCAAGGTTCACCAGCGAGTTGTCCTTCAGCAGCTTCTGAGGAGGTATGTTCCTGCGCCGCGCCGTCTCGTCGCGCCAGATGGCGAGTGCCCGCAGCACGTTAAGCTCTTTCGGGCTCAAACGCTCGACGCCTGAGACGCGCAGATACAGCTCTTCCGCCGGACACTCCGGCTTCTGCGCCTTCTCCTCAAGCCGCTGGCACTCCTCGCGAGCCCAGTCCGTGCGTCCCAGCTCCTCCAGCCTCTCTTTGAGCGCCTGTGTCACCGCCGGAAGGTGGCGGACGTCGTCTGCGGCATACTCCAGCTGCGCCGGGGTGAACGGGCGGGTGTTCCAGGCTGTGTAAGCCTGTGTCTTGATGAGCGACACGCCGGCCAGCGTCTTCACAAGCTGACCGTAACCCACCTGCTCGCCCATTCCCACCATTGCTGCGGCGATCTGGGTGTCGAAGACGTTCCGAACCGGCCGCCCCGCGCACTGGTAGAACAGCTCCAGGTCCTGTTGTGCGGCGTGGAACACCTTCTCGATAGAGGGATCCTCCAGCATCTCCAGCAGCGGCCCCAGATTGCCTGTGGAGCGCACGTCCACCAGGCCGATCTGCCCATCTGCCATCACCTGGACCAGCTCCAGCTGTGGATAGTAGGTCTCCTCGCGCACGAACTCTGTGTCCAGGAACAGCTGATGTGCTCCGGACACATCGTTGCAAAACCCTGCAAGCTGTTTTGTGCTTGTGATCAGCATGGCTCTCCGTTTTTTACCATGACCGCGCCGCGCCCGTCCTTGCCGCATTGAGCCCCGGCGGGATACAACGTCGCGGCTTTTCACAGGAGGAAGCGAATGCACTACCGTCAGCTTGGCGACACCGATCTCATTGTCTCCCGCATCTGTTTCGGATGCTGGCAGCTGTCTCCCCGGTTCTGGGGAGACGTGGACCTGGAGCCCTGGAGGGCGGCCATACGCGCAGCCCTTGACTGCGGAGTGAATTTCATAGATACGGCTGACGCGTACGGGGATGGCTATGCTGAGACGGAGCTGGGGAATTTTCTGGCCACAGAGAAACTCAGGGACCGCTTTGTGCTGGCTACCAAGTTCTACTGGAACTTCGAGACCGAGGATCGCTACCCCGACACATCCTATGACTATATCCTGCGTGCCTGCGAGGCTTCTCTCAGGAGGTTGAAGACGGATCACATAGATCTGTATCAGATACACGCCTGGGATCCGCTGACCCGTCCCGAGGAGGTGGCGGCAGCCCTTCACCGCCTGAAAAAAGAGGGCAAAGTCCGGTGGTTTGGCGTCAGCAACCTGAACGTGGAGCAAATGAGGGCTTACGGCCGGTATTTCGAGATCTCCTGCCTACAGCCCCTGTACAATCTGCTGGACCGGCAGGTGGAGGCGGAGGAGCTACCCTACTGTCAGACGGAGCGGATCGGCGTCATCACCTACTCCACGCTGGCGCGCGGGCTGCTCTCGGGCAAATACAGCAGGGATCACGTGTTCCAGGACTCCCGCGCGAACAATCCCCGCTTCCAGGGCGAGCGGTTCGCGCGCATTCTGGACCGCCTGGAGGAGACGCGTCCCATCGCGGAGAGCTACGGGCTGGACATCCCACAACTTGCCGTGCGCTGGGTCCTGACTCATCCGGCGGTGACATCCGCCATTGTGGGCGTCAAGGAGCCTTCGCACATCACGGGGGTCGCGCCCGCCGCGGACGGTGAGCTCTCACAGAAGGACTGGCATACCCTCGCCGGGATCGTGAGGGATACCTGACCTCTGCCGGAGCCGGCCAGCCTCCGTTCCGGGAACCCTGTTGCATCCTGTTCGCGTTTCAAAGTTGACAAAGGAACTCGCCAGCGCGTTTCAGAACCGCTGGCAGAAGTGCTCTCAGGCACCGGAACGGAGGTTTGGCAATGGCAGGGAACATAGCTAGAAAGATTGGCATTGGCGTCCTGCTCGCCGCGCTGGCGGCGGTGGGAGTGATTGCGGCCAACCAGGGCTCGGCGCTTGCGGAAGGATCCGCGGCTCCCGGCTTTTCTCTTCCGGATCAGGAAGGGAAGATCCACCGGCTTTCGGATTACCGTGGCAAGTGGGTGGCTTTGGCGTTTTATCCCGTGGATAAGACACCGGGCTGCACGCTGGAGAACCGCTCCATCTCAGCGGTGGACGCACAGCTGCGGGAGATGAACGCCAAGGTGTTTGCCATCAGCGTGCAGGACTCGGCCAGCAAGGCGTCCTTCTGCGAGGCCGAAGGGCTGACGCATACTCTCCTGGCGGATACAGAAAAAGAGGTTTCCCGCGCCTACGGCGTTCTGGGCCCTGCAGGGGTCTCCAATCGTGTGACATTCATCGTGGATCCCTCCGGCAAGATAGCGAAGCGCTTCGACAGCGTGAATGTGCGTTCCCACGGGGAAGATCTGGTGGCGGCCATCCGTGACCTCCAGGCGAATGCCGCACCGGTCTACCGGCCGCGTACGGAGGGCATCGCGGAGCTGAAGCCTGGAGACAAAGCCCCCGACTTCAAGTTGAAGAACCTGACCGGCGAGGGCGAGGTCTCCCTTTCCGAAACGCTCAAGAAAAGCAGTACTAAGGCGGTCGCGCTGGTTTGGGTTTCGCATGCGTGCCCCGTCTCCCGGGATTACGAGAAGCGCATCAAGGATCTGGCGGCGGCCTATAAGAACAAGGGCGTAGTATTCCTCGCCGTGGACTCGAATTCCACCTATGGGGACGAGCCGATCATTCAGCACTTCAAGAAGGAGATCCCGGGCCTGCCCGTCCTTCGCGATCCCGGCAACCGGGTGGCGGATGCTTACGGGGCAAAGGTGACGCCGGAGGTGTTTCTGATCTGTCCGCAGGGCATCATCCGTTATCACGGGGCGATCGATGATTCTCAAGATACAGCCGGCATCAAGAATCATTTTCTGAAGTCTGCCCTAGATGAGCTTCTGGCGGGCAAAAAGATCTCGACACCTTACCATAAGCCCTTTGGCTGCACCGTCAAACGGGTCAAGGCCGAGGGATAGCACGCTCGAGTTAATACGTCTCCGTGACGAAGCGCCCCCGGCATCGCCCGGGGGCGCAGTTTTTCCAGCAGTTAGGTCAGGTGCTCAGGCAGCCCTGCGAGCTGCTCCGCGCTCCGACAGCACCACCAGTTCGGACTCGGCTGAGCCCGTCATGCGCACCGTGACCAGTCCGTTGTCTGGGAACAGCTGCACGGTGCGGCCGGTGGATCCGCCCACGTCCGAGGCCACAACCGGAATGCGCACGTGCTTGAGATGGCGCAGCACGGCTTCGGCGTTGCGCGCGCCGATATCCATCGTACCCCCTGTTCCGGAGCCGTTTCCGAAACTGAAGACGTGCGCGCCACCGGCGATGGCTGAGACCAGACGGGTGCGGATGGCCCCTGCGCCAGTCATCTGGAGAATCAGAGCCGCCACCGCGGTATCGGCATACTTGCCGGGCGGCTCATCCCTTCGAGCCGCCGAGCTGTCGGGAAGAACCACGTGAGCCATTCCCGCCACTTTTGCAACCGGGTCATACAGGCAGAGACCGATGCACGATCCCAGTCCCAGCGCCACCAGCACGGCGCGGTCATCCGGGCGGCAGACCGCAATCTCT
>CALCJH010000264.1 GCA_937967775.1 uncultured bacterium
TGGGCGGTGCTGCACGGGGGCGGACTGAAGCTGTATCGCAAGACGCTGCCCTTCTTCCTGGGCCTGGTGCTTGGAGACTATACTGCCGGAGCGGTCTGGTCCCTGATCGGCGTGATCTTTCAGGTTCCAGCGCACCAGATCTTTCACTGAGGCGCGGGCGCTTGCCTTGTCTGCTTTCAGCAGGACTTCCCTTCCCGAAAACCGAAGGGCCTGACACGTGGGAGGACTTGCGATGGACTGGAGAGCAAAGCTCATCGTAGCAGCCGTGCTGGTATTGATGGGAGGGGCGGCAATGGCTCTGGCAGCGGAGGAGACACGGTTCTATGTGTCGCTGGCTGGGGACGACCGGTGGTCCGGGAAGCTCGCCGAGCCGGATGCGGGCAGGATGGACGGTCCGTTTGCCACGGTACAGCGGGCGCTGGCCGCAATACGGGAACTCAGGCGGATGGACCCGGATATGGCCGGACCGGCCGCCGTTTATGTGCGGGGGGGCATTCACTATCTGCGCGAGCCCATCGTCCTGACGCCGGAGGACTCTGGCACGCCTGCATCGCCCACCATCATTCGGAACTTTCCCGGAGAGCTGCCCGTCCTGAGCGGTGGCCGCCGGGTCAGCGAATGGAAGGTGGGAAGCGACGGTGTCTGGCGGGTCACGTTGCCGGAGGCAGTAGGCGGGGCGTGGCCGTTTACGCAGATGTGGGTGAACAGTGAGCGCCGGTGGCGACCCCGGTTGCCGAAGCATGGCTACCATTACATCCGCTCCCGCCTGTCCCCCACCCCGGAGAACGCCGGCAAGGGATATGACCGCTTTGGATTCTACCGCGGGCAGATTGACCCCGCCTGGCACAACCTGCAGGACGTGGAGCTGCTGTGCTTCCAGATCTGGACCATGGCACGAATGCGGATCCGCTCCGTGGATGACGCGGCTCTGACCGTGAATCTGACGGGACACACATGGGGCGAAGCCTGGTACACCAGCTTCGAGACCGGCAACCGGTTTCTGGTGGAGAATGTCCGGGAAGCCCTGACAGAGCCTGGCGAATGGTATCTGGACAGCCGGACGGGTGAGATCAGCTACATCCCGCGGCCGGGTGAGTATCCGGCATCCAGCCTGGTGATCGCTCCCCGCCTGCAACGGCTGGTGGAGCTGAAAGGTGATCTGGAAAGTGGGCATCCGGTAGAGCACATCCGCTTTGAAGGTCTGACCTTTGCGCATACCCACTGGCGGACTCCGCCGGAAGGCTACACCTATCCGCAGGCTGAGGCCGGACTACGCGGCGCGATTACAGCCGACGGCGCAAGAGATATCGTCGTGCGGCGCTGCCGCATCACGCGTACCGGGGAGTATGCCCTGGACCTGGGCGCGGGCTGCAAGCGGGTGCACGTGGAGCGCTGCACACTGACCGATCTGGGCGCCGGCGGGGTGAAGATAGGAACGCAAGCCTACAGCGACAAAGACGAGATGGTTGCCAGCCACAACGTCATCCGCGACTGCGTCATCGCAAACGGCGGACGGATGCATCCGGCCGCAGTCGGAGTCTGGATCGGCCATTCCAGCCACAACACAATCTCGCATAACGACATAGCGGACTTCTATTACACGGGCGTCTCGGTGGGCTGGAGCTGGGGATACGGTCCGTCCAACGGGCACCATATCCTGATCGAGCACAACCACATCCATCGCATCGGTCAGGGTGTTCTCAGTGACATGGGGGGCATTTACACGCTGGGGCTTTCCAGTAGCAGCTTTCTGAAAGGCAATCGCATCCACGATGTAGACTCCTACGGCTATGGTGGCTGGGGGATCTACTATGACGAAGGCACCTTCGAGATGACCTCGCGGGACAATGTCGTCTTCCGCACGAAATCCGCCGGATTCCACCAGCATTACGGCAAGGACAATGTCGTGGAGAACAATATCTTTGCTTTCGCGCGAGAGGCACAGGTGATGCGGACCCGTGCGGAGGAGCATCTGTCCTTCACGTTTCGGCGCAACATCGTGTACTGGAAGGACGCACCGCTGCTGGCGGGCAACTGGGATGGAGAAGGATACCGGTTTGAAAGCAATCTTTACTGGAACCTCTCCGGTCAGGAGCCGAAGTTTCTGAACTGGTCGGGGGACGAGTGGCGGAGTCGGGGACAGGACGAAGGCTCCATTATCGCCGATCCGATCTTCGTGGATCCTGCACAGGACGACTTCCGGCTGCGGCCGGGATCTCCGGCGGTGAAGATCGGCTTCCGTCCCTTCGACCAGTCGGACTTCGGGCCCCGGGACGGCCGGAAGGCTTCAATGGACGCGCAGCCCGCATTCCCTGTGTTCCCCGGCCCCCGCCCTCCCCTGCCCGTGGACGAGGGCTTCGAAGCGTCGGAGCCGGGCGAGCAATCGCCATCCGCCGTCACATACGAAGAGCCACCCGCTGCGACCATCCGGGTCTCCGATGAGCAGGCCGCGACGGGGCAGCACAGTCAGAAGATCCAGGACGCGCCCGGGCTTCAGAAGCATTTCCTGCCGCTGGTGTTCTTCTCGCCTAGATTCGGAAGCGGGACGGTGGAGGCGTCTTTTGCGGTGCGCATCGAAGAGCCGGGCATTCTGTATCACGAGTGGCGCGACTCCGCCGAACCGTACCGCAGCGGCCCGTTTCTGCTGGTGGACACGGAAGGAATGCTCAGGACGCGCGAGCGTGAGCTGATGCGGCTTCCGACGCGGGAGTGGGTTCGTGTAGCCATTTCGTGCCCGCTGGAAGGGGAAGATAGAACCTGGCGAGTGACAGTGGAGGTTCCGGGACAGCCAGCGCAAACTTTCTCGGGCCTGCCTTTGAACGGCCTGTTCCGCAGGCTGGACTGGTTCGGCTTTGTTGCTGACGGCGACGCGGACGCGGTGTTTTATCTGGACGACATCAGGGTGTCAGCGGTGCCTGAGTGATGCCCTGAAGCCGTGTGGAGCGCCGTCCGTGCCGCGTTCGGACGCCCGACCTGTGCCCCGCTGACGGCGGGCGGGAGATTCTTCGGCCTGTCTACGGGCCCGGCACGCCGGACGGTCATCGGAAGAAGCGCGGTCCGTCGTGCGCGCACGTCCGCGGGCCTTCTCTCTTGCGCGCGGCGCACGCGGGTGATACCATCCCGCCAGAAGGGAGGACAATGCCTCCGATGCAAGCAACAGGGACCCCTGTCCATCTTTCCGTTCTGCTGTGCTGGGCGGCTCCACTGGCAGCCCTGGTGTGGACCCTTGTGGCCTGCCGGATCTCCGGGGCGCGCACGGAGCCGGCCATCAGGACTCAGCTGCCCGCAGCTCTGACCGGAGCGGTCATCGCGGCTCTGACGGCAGCCGCCTGCCAGTGGGCAATCGGCAAAGGCGCAGCCATCGGCCCGCCCGGCCCTGTGTGGACTCAGGTGGCCATCGGAGCATTCGCCTGCCTGGTGGGGATGGCGACCGCCGGTCTGATCTTGCAGACGAACGCCGGTGCCGGCACTGATGCCTGGCGGGCCACAGACGCCGCGATGACAGCCCTTATCATCCCTGCCATACTGGGAGCCTATCTCCTCGGCAAACACACAGCCCGCCCTTCAGAATGGCTGGCGGTCGCGCCGCTCGGGGCAGCCATCACGGCCGCATCCGTCGTAATGGCGCTCCGGGGGCTCGGGGAAGGAGATGCAGGCAAAAGAGTTCAGGAGATGCTGGAGGCGCTGGCAGCGGGCTGCGCCACTGTGGCTTTCGGCATATTGCTCGGCAAGATGCACTATGCCGGACGCTTCGAGCGCGCCGGGGACGTGACGGCTCTCTTTCTTGCAGCCTGTCTTGGCATCTGGCTGGCGCTGAGCCTGTCGCAGAGGCTGGCCTTCCCGGGATCCCGCGCCATATCGGCTCTCTGGGGATTGGTCTATGTCGGATTTGCCCTCTGGTTCGCTTGGCTCCTGACGAAAGCCGTTCACGCCGACAGTCAGGCGGCATACTGCCTGTGGGCGGGGCTTGGCGCAGGAGCAACGATCGTGCTATTGCACATCAGCGGGGCGATGGAGCCGTCGTCTCCTCAGGTAAGGACGTCTTTTCTGGTCAGCGCCGCGGCGATCCTCGCAGCGGCCGCTCTCTCGCTCCGGTTTCAGATGGGCTTCGGTCTGGCCCTTTGCGCAGCCGGGCTGATGGCGGCGCTCGCGTTGTGGTCCCTTTTGACCCCGTGGATGAGCCGGGCATCCGGACTGGCCTTTCCTGCCTGGATCGGATGGGGGGCGGGATATCTCGCCGCCTGGTGCGCTCTGCGGATCTGGCTGGAGTGGCACGGAGGAGCGAGCATCCCCGCATCCTCGCCTTACGTTTTCCTGGGACTCTCCATCGGACTGGCGCTCCCGTTCGTGCTGACATCACTGGCAGGCGGTCAGGAGGAAGCGTCATCCCGTGCCGGAGCCGCGCTCGGCGCCGTGATGCTGCCTGTGGCACTCGGGGCGGCAGTGCTGCTGGTCTCCACTGTGCTGCGTGAGCCTTCCGTCCGGCTGTTC
>CALCJH010000265.1 GCA_937967775.1 uncultured bacterium
AGTCGTTCTCCGCGAAGCCCTTCTGATACAGATACGTCAGGATGACGTCCGTATCGCTGTTCGGCTGGTTCAGGTTCATCACGTAGACCAGCCCGAACAGATTCAGCGCGTGAATGACCAGATACAGCACCCCGAGTTTGAACACCTCCCACACCAGCGGGAGGGTCACATGGCGGAACTTCTGCCAGGAACCCGCTCCGTCCAGCTCGGCAGCCTCCATATAGCTGGGCGGGATATTCTGCACTCCTGCGGAGAGCAGCAGGACGTAAAACCCCAGGCTGGCCCAGATGCTGGTGGCGATGATGGCGTACAGCGCTGTCCGGCTGTCGCCCAGCCAGGTTCTCTGGAGCGATTCCAATCCCGCCAGCCGCAGCGCCGCGTTCAAGAGACCGTAGTCATGGTCGTAGATGAAGTACCAGAGCGTGGCGACCGCCACCACCGAGATGACATTCGGGAACAGATATACCGCCCGGAAAAAGCCCGCCCCTTTCACCCGGCCGGCAAGCACTACCGCGAAGAACAATGCCAGTGGAAGCGTCACCACCGCACTGACCGCCAGGAAGATGACGTTATGACCGAGGTAACGCAAGAACTGAGGCGGATCTTCCGTGAACAGCGCCTGAAAGTTGGCCAGCCCCACGAACTGTCGCGTCTCGGACAGACCGCTCCACCGGTACAACGAGAGGTGAAAAGCCTGCGCCATGGGGTACAGGACAAAGACGCCGTAAAGCAGCACTGCCGGCGTCAGCATCAGGAGGATGAATGTTGTCCGTCCCCGGTTCACGTCAGGAATTGTGTTAGGCGCTGCGAGGCCCACTCCCTGCCGGCACCTGCCGCGGCCGGAGCTCGCGGCCCGTGAGCTGCTCAGCAGTTGTAGCGGGCTGTCACCGTGGTACGGATGCCGCCGCGTGGCGTGAACTCGCCGCGCACCTCGCACCAGCGGGGGCGGCAGGCAGCGACAATGTCATCCAGGATGGTGTTCGTCAGATGCTCGTAGAACACTCCGCGGTTGCGATAGTTTAGCAGGTAGTATTTGAGGCTCTTCAGCTCGATGCAGAGCCGGTCCGGACAATAAGTGATGACGATGGTCCCGAAATCCGGCAGCCCGGTCTTCGGGCAGACGCTGGTGAACTCCGGACAGGAGATCTCTATGCGGTAATCCCGCTCCGGAAACTGGTTCTCGAACGTCTCCAGCCTGTACTGCTGCTCCTCGCTCATCCTCTTGACGGCTCCCTTAGAAACTGACCTTCACGGGCTGACGCGCTTCTTCCTCGACGGGGAAATAGTCTTTCGTGCGGAAGCCGAACCAGCCGGCTACCAGGCTGGCGGGGAACACCTGCACCATCGTGTTCATCATCATGACCGCGTCATTGTAGACCTCTCGCGCCCGTGCGATCTGCTGCTCAGTGTTCGCCAGCTCGTTCTGCAGGCTCAAGAAATTCTGGTTGGCCTTCAAGTCCGGATAGGCCTCCGCCACAGCGAACAGGCTTTTCAGCGCGGAAGTCAGCAGGTTGTTCGCTTCCGCCTGCTCCGGCACGCTCTGAGCCTGCATCATGCGGGCGCGGGCCTCGGCAACCTTCTCGAAAATCTCCTTCTCGTGCGCGGCATATCCCTTGACGGTCTCCACCAGATTGGGAATCAGATCGAAGCGCCGCCGGAGCTGGACATCTATCTGACTCCAGGCGTTCTCGACCTGATTGCGCAGCGAGACCAGCCGGTTGTAGGTCGCTACGACCCACAGAACGATCAGCAGGGTCAGAGCAGCCACAGCGATCAGAAAGCCCGCCACCGTAGTCATCAGCACGCATCCCTTCCGGCAGCCGCCTCTTCAAGCTGCCGGGGACATACTACGAAGAGCGCGCAGATCCGTCAAGCCGCCCTGGCCCGCAGCGTTACCCCTTGTTCAGCAACTTGCCCTCAAAGTCCGGCAGGGAGATGCGTCCGGGGCCGGCTAGCATGATCAGCAGAGCCATCGCGCCGGCGAGCAGATGGAACTCCCACCCCTCACCCTGTTTGGTGCCAAACCAGTTCATAAAGAACCCGTGCTGCGCGTGCACCTTGACGGCCGCCACGATCATCACGATCAGCACGCCCAGAGCGGAAAGACGGGGCAGAACGCCGAAGATAAGCCCCAGGCCACCGAAGAACTCGGCGATGATGGCCAGCCAGGCCAGAAATGCAGGGATACCCATCCCGGACATCGCTTCCACGAAAGCAGCCGGACCGTTCCCACCGAACCAGCCCAGCAGCTTCTGCGCCCCGTGCGCCCAGATCATGACGCCAAGCGCCACCCTGACTGCAAGAAGACCAATATCTAGACTTGCAATGGATGTATTTCTGGAAGTATCCACCTGACCGTGTCCTCCCGTTCGACCTCCGTTGGAGCGGAACCGTTCCCGCTCGCAAGCAAGGAACAAAGCCGCGCGCCGCAGGGTTCCCGGGAGGGTCCCAGGCATCCTTTTCTCCGGCCACCCCGGTGGCTCAAACGGCGGGCATCCCCCGTTCCCGGGAAACTGTTGACGACAGCAGGGCTGAAGAAGGCAGGCGTTGCGATGGAGGAAAACCGGCTGCGCGCGGCGGAGAATTCCCCGTGAAGCGGGCGCTTCTCCGCCAGTGAAACCCCTTTCCGGCGCTTTCCGGAGAGGATTGCATAACTCTCCCGGCGGATGCCCGTGTCCCTGTGCGGCCGGACCTGCTCCGGCCAATGGTTGCTGCACAAGGAAAGGAACAGGCTATGGCTGAGACTCTGGCGATTC
>CALCJH010000266.1 GCA_937967775.1 uncultured bacterium
GAGGTGATCACCGAGGTCAAGAACTCCGGGCTCCGGGGGCGAGGCGGAGCCGGCTTCCCCACGGGGATGAAATGGAGTTTCGTGCCGCGGGACACCGGCAAGCCGCACTATCTGGTCTGCAACGCCGACGAAAGCGAGCCAGGCACTTTCAAGGACCGCGAGCTGATGGAGGTGAATCCGCATCAGCTTCTGGAGGGGATGATCGTCGCCTGCCACGCCATCGGGGCGAACCGGGCGTTTATCTACGTGCGCGGAGAGTATGTCGGCCCTCTCCGTGTTCTGAATCAGGCCATCGAGGAGGCCTACGCGCGCGGCTGGCTGGGCGAGAACATCCAGGGCACGGGGTTCGACTGCCACATCAGTCTGCATCCGGGCGCGGGTGCTTACATCTGCGGCGAGGAATCTGCCCTGCTGGACTCTCTGGAGGGACGCAGGGGCCTGCCGCGTCTCAAGCCGCCGTTCCCGGCCGTCTCCGGACTCTACCGTAGCCCCACCATCATCAACAATGTCGAGACGCTTTGCAACGTCCCGCACATCATCAACAACGGGGCGCAATGGTTCCGGCAGTGGGGAACGGAGAAGAGTCCTGGCACCAAGATCTTCTCCGTCTCCGGACACGTCAGGAAGCCGGGCAACTACGAGGTTCCCCTCGGCACCCCGCTGATGACCCTGCTGAACGACTATGCCGGAGGGATCCGGGAAGGCCACACGCTCAAGGCCATCATCCCTGGAGGCTCCAGCGTTCCCATCCTGCCCGCCGAGAAGTGCGATATCAACCTGGACTACGAGTCTATTCAGGCGGCAGGCTCCATGCTGGGGTCGGCCGGGATGATCGTAATGGACGACTCCACGTGTATGGTCTGGGCGGCCAGGAATCTGGTGCACTTCTACCGGCACGAGTCTTGCGGCAAGTGCACTCCCTGCCGTGAGGGCACCGACTGGATGTACAAGATTCTGAACGAGCTGGAGGAGACCGGCGGCCGCAAGGAAGACATTGATCTCCTGCTCGATATCACGGACAATATGGACGGCAAGTGCTTCTGTCCGCTGGGAGACACATCCATCGCCAGCGTGGTGTCCGGCATCGAATACTGGCGTCATGAGTTCGAGGCGCACGTGGAGAACCGGGGGTGTCCTATGCGGCGGCGCGAGGAAGCTGAGCTGGAAGGAGCGGCGGCCGCGGGATGAGCGACACACTGTTCACGTGGATCGCTTCGCTGGTGAAGGCTGTACTGGTCTTCGCCGTCCTGATGAGCCTGGTTCCCCTGCTGATCTGGCTGGAGCGCAAGGTTGTGGCGTGGATGCAGCAGCGCATTGGCCCGAACCGTTGCGGGCCCTTCGGTCTGCTTCAGCCGATGGCGGATGCCGTCAAGCTCATCATCAAGGAGAACATCATCCCGGCGGGCGTGGACCGCGTCACGTATTATCTGGCCCCCATCCTCTCCATCGTGCCTGCGCTGGCGGCGTTCGCGGTGGTTCCGTTCGGAGAGCCGGTGACCATCTTCGGGCGGACGGTGGCGCTGCAGGTGGCGGATGTCAACATCGGGATCCTCTACATACTGGCGCTATCGTCGCTGGCGGTGTACGGGGTGACTCTGGCCGGCTGGAGCTCCAACAACAAGTATTCGCTACTGGGAGCGCTTCGCTCCAGCGCCCAGATGATCTCCTATGAGATCCCCATCGGGCTGGCCGTGGTTTCTGTGGTGCTGATGGCCGGATCGCTCAGCCTGAAGGCCGTTGTTGACCTGCAGAGGGACTCGGGATACTGGCTGGTGTTTCCGCAGCTCATCAGCTTCATCATCTTCCTGATCGCAAGCAACGCCGAGCTGAATCGGCCGCCTTTCGATATGGCCGAGGCGGAGTCGGAGCTGGTGGCCGGGTTCCATACCGAGTATTCCGGCTTCCGCTTCGCAATGTTCTTCATGGGCGAGTATGTGAACCTGGTGACGGTGAGCGCCCTTGCCACGGTGATGTTTCTGGGAGGCTGGCACGCCCCCTTCGGTCTGCCGGAGATCCCCATTGTCTGGTTCCTGGTGAAGATCTTCGCCTTCATCATCTTCTACATGTGGATCCGCGCCACGCTTCCCCGAATCCGGTACGACCTGTTGATGGCATTCGGATGGAAAGTGCTCATTCCGGTGGGGTTCCTGAACCTGGCCATGACAGCTGTCGTCGTGACCCTGGCGGCGGACCGGGCGATGCCATTGCTGACGGCGGTGAATGTGACGCTGGCGGTGGTGGTGGGAGCAATCATAAAGATCGCCGGGCGGCGCGTGGAGCGCAGGGCTCCCCGCCTTGCTCCGGTGCCGGAGGCGGGAGGCTGAGAGGGTGACCCTTCTTCCGTTCATAGCGCTGTCCGTCGTCGCAATCGCGTTCGCGCTGCTTCTGGTGCTGAACCGCAACGCCGTGCACGGCGCTCTTTGCCTGGTGGTGAACTTCGCTGCTGTAGCGGTCTTCTTTCTGATGCTGGGGGCGGAATTCATCGCGGTTGTTCAGGTGGCGGTTTACGCCGGCGCCATTATGGTCCTGTTCCTGTTCGTGCTCATGCTGCTGAACATCCAGGGACAGGAAGGAGGGCTGGAGCAGAAGCCGCGCTCGCAGATTCTCATCGCCGCCGTGCTGGGTATCCTGCTGCTGGCGGAGATCGGTGTGCTTGCGCCGCTGGCAGCCGGGCTGGGCGGCGCCCAGGCGGCTGCGGTGCCGGCGGACTTCGGGTCGCCGAGGCTGGTGGGGTTGACGCTCTTCCGTGACCACCTGCTGGCCTTCGAGATCGCGGCGTTCATCCTGCTGGCAGCGATGATGGGAGCGGTGGTTCTGGCGAAGAGGAGGCTGGCATAGATGGCCTGGAACGCTCCGGTGCCGTTCGCGAGCTGGGTGATGCTGTCCGGAGTGCTGTTCAGCATCGGAGCCGTGGGGTTCCTCATCCGCAAGGATCCCATCATCATGTTCATGTGCATCGAACTGATGCTGAACGCGGGGAACCTGCTTTTCATCGCCGCCGCCCGCTACCTGGGCATTATGGCTGGTCAGGTGTTCGTATTCTTCGTGATGGCTGTGGCGGCCGCCGAGGTGGCAGTCGGACTGGCCATCATCGTGGCCATTTTCCGGACCAAGTCCACCATTGACGTGGACGAGATGAGCGGGATGAGAGGTTGACGGGAGGGGGTGAAGCGACGGTGATCGGCGATTTTCTCTGGCTCATCCCCGCGTTTCCGCTGGCGGGCGTGCTGGTGAATGGCCTGCTGGGCCACCGCCTGCCCCGGATGCTTTCGGGAACGGTTGCCTGCCTCGCCGTACTGGGAAGCGCCGTTGTCTCGGTGATGGGACTGCTGCATCTCCTGCAGACCCCGGCCGGTCAGGCGCGGGAGATTCACCAGACGCTCTTTCCGTGGATAAGCACGGGCAGCTTTCAGACCTCGGTCTCCCTGATGCTGGACCCGCTCTCCGCCGTGATGGCGTGCGTGGTGACGGGAGTGGGATTTCTGATTCACGTTTACTCCACGGGCTACATGGCGCACGACCCGCGCTACCACCGCTATTTCACCTACCTGAACCTGTTCACGTTCGCCATGCTGTTGCTGGTGCTGGCGGACAACTTCCTGCTGATGTTCGTCGGCTGGGAGGGCGTGGGACTCTGCAGCTACCTGCTTATCGGATTCTGGTTCCAGAAGCCGAGCGCCGCTGCTGCGGGCAAGAAGGCGTTTCTCGTGAACCGCGTGGGCGATTTCGGCTTTCTGCTGGGGATGCTCTTCATCTTCGCTGTGTTCGGCTCGCTGGATTACCGGGTGGTGTTCGACAAAGTGGCTGCCGAGCCGGGAGCCATCACCGCCACGCTGACGGCCATCTGTCTGCTGCTGTTTGTGGGAGCAACGGGCAAGTCCGCACAGATCCCGCTTTACGTCTGGCTTCCCGACGCTATGGAGGGCCCCACCCCGGTCTCCGCACTCATCCACGCCGCGACGATGGTGACGGCGGGTGTGTATATGGTGGCGCGCTGCTCCATCCTGTTCGTCAACGCTCCCGCGGCGCTTCTTGTGATTGCCATCATCGGAGCGGCCACAGCGCTGTTCGCGGCGACTATCGGACTGGTGCAAAACGACATCAAGCGCGTGCTTGCCTATTCCACCGTCAGCCAGCTGGGCTACATGTTCATGGCCTGCGGAGTGGGGGCATTCGCGGCGGCCATCTTCCACCTGATGACCCACGCATTTTTCAAGGCCCTGCTGTTCCTGGGTGCGGGCAGCGTCATCCACGGGATACACGAGGAGCAGGACATCCGCAGGATGGGCGGCCTGATGAAGTGGATGCCCATCACGGGGTTCACCTTCTGGATCGGAACGCTCGCCATCGCCGGCATCCCGCCACTTTCCGGGTTCTTCTCCAAAGACGAGATCATCTGGTATTCTCTGGCCGGTCCGATGGGGCACTGGGCATTCTGGGCAGTCGGGGTGGTCACGGCTGTCCTGACGGCGTTCTATATGGCCAGGCTGACCTTCAAGACCTTCCACGGCCAGCCCAGGATGCCTGAGGAGATCCGCAGCAAAATCCATGAATCGCCGCTTTCTATGACCACTGTCCTCACTGCTCTGGCGGTTGGAGCGGTGTTCGCGGGGCTGGTGAACATACCCGAGGCGATCGGCCACCGCCTGCATCTGCCCGAGAACTCCATAGCGGCATTCACGCACTTCCTGGAGCCTTCGATCGTCGAGAAAAAAGAAGCAGCGCTGCTCATTGCGAACGCAGCGGGGAATGCCCCGGTGGGATTTGTGCGGCCCGCCCCACACGTGGATCATGCGCTGGAGCTGCCGCTGATGGGCCTGACCTTCGTTCTTGCGCTCTTGTCCATTGCACTGGGCGCAAGCTGGTACGTGCGAAGGCCCGGCACGGCTACGGCGCTTGCGGCCCGCGCGCCCGCGCTCTACAGCCTTTTGCTCAACAAGTATTACGTGGACGAGATCTACAGCGCCATCATCGTCCGTCCGGGAATGGCGTTCAGCCGCTTCCTGTGGAGGGGCGTGGACGTGCTGATCATTGACGGGCTGGTGAACGCCGTGGCCTGGTTCTTTGGGATCGCAAGCCGTCTGTTCCGTGTGGTTCAATCCGGGTATGTCCGGGGCTACGCGGCCGGGATGCTGGCGGGAGCGCTGATCGTGATCTGGGTTCTGTCGCGTTGAGGGGAGACGTTGGGAGCTGAGCAGTTCCAGAAGCATATACTGACCGTCATCACGTTCCTGCCGCTCGCGGGAGCGGCGCTCATTGCGCTCATCCCCCGGCGCGCCACGACTGCCATCAAAGCGGTGGCATTTGCGGTGTCCGCAGCCACTTTCGCCATCAGCGTACCGCTGTTCTTCTGGTTCCGCACGGGCACACCCGGTATGCAGTTCACCGTGGACGTGCCCTGGATCACACTGCTGGGACAGCAGGCCATCCGGTACAGTGTGGGAATAGACGGCATCAGCCTGTTCATGGTCCTGTTGACCACCTTCCTGACGATGATCGCCATCGCCGGGTCGTTCGCCGGGATCAAGGACCGTGAGCGCGAGTATTACGCCCTGATGCTGATGCTGGAGACCGGCATGCTGGGCGTGTTCATCGCCCTGGACCTGGTGCTCTTCTACGTGTTCTGGGAGGCCATGCTCATCCCGATGTATTTCATCATCGGGGTCTGGGGCGGCCCGCGGCGGATCTACGCGGCGGTGAAATTCTTCATCTACACGATGGCCGGCAGCCTGCTGATGCTGGTGGCGATCATCGCGATGGCCGTGATGAAGTATCAGGCCACAGGCGTGCTGACGTTTTCCGTGCAGGAGCTCTACGGACTGGAGATGGCCCGCGGGACGCAGACTCTGCTGTTCCTGGCCTATGCGCTGGCATTCGCCATCAAAGTGCCGATGTTCCCGTTCCACACCTGGCTCCCGGATGCGCATGTGGAGGCTCCCACGGCGGGTTCCGTTATTCTGGCAGGTGTGCTCCTGAAGATGGGCACCTATGGATTCCTGCGCTTCTGCATCCCGTTCTTCCCGGAGGCGAGCCTGGCATTCGCCCCGGTGATGATCGCACTGGGCATCATCGGCATCATCTACGGGGCGCTGGTAGCTCTGGTGCAGCCCGACATGAAGAAGCTGGTGGCATATTCGTCCGTCAGCCATCTGGGTGTGTCCGTCCTTGGGATCTTTGTTTTTACCCTGCAGGGTGCTCAGGGCAGCCTGGTCCAGATGATCAGCCACGGGTTCTCGACGGGCGCCCTGTTCCTGCTGGTGGGGATGATCTACGAGCGAAGGCACACCCGGCTGATCGAGGATTACGGTGGGATCTGGGCGGTGATGCCGAAATACGGCGCGATCTTCATCATCATCACGATGGCGAGCATTGGCCTGCCGTTCCTGTCGGGTTTTGTCGGAGAGTGGCTGGTGCTGGTAGGAAGCTGGCTTGCTAACCCCTGGTATGCGGTTCTGGCGGCAACAGGGGCCATTCTCTCGGCCTGCTACATGCTCTGGATGCTGCAGAGAGTGCTCCAAGGGCCGATCACCCGGGACGAGAACCGCGCGCTGAAGGATCTCAACTTCCGGGAGATGGTGGTGCTCGTTCCTCTGGTGGCCGGCACCATTTGGCTCGGGGTATATCCGAAGCCCTTCTTGGACCGGATGGAACCGAGCGTGGACAACGTGATCCGGATGGTGCAGACGGCGGGAGTCAGCTCGCCGGCGGCGTATCAGGCGGACGCAGCCGCCGGGGAGGAGGCCAGATGAGGCTGAAGGGATTGCGGATGCTGTTCTGCAGCACCCTGGTCGGGATTGCGTCTGCAGCTGGTCACGCGGCGCAGGCCGGCTCTTCCGATCCCGGGGGCGCTGCTTTGGTGCCATCCCTGATGGATCTCCTGCTGGTGAGCGCCCCGGCGGCGGCTCTGTGCGCCGCGGCCATGGTGGTGATGATGATCGGCGCGTTCTGGCCCGCGTCGGGCCGCCGGGCGCTTCCATGGATAGCACTGGCGGGGATTGTGGCCACCGGCTGGGCCACGCTGGCCGCTCCGAGGGCGTATGAGGGCCCTGTGAGGCTGCTTGCGCTCGATTCCTTCACGGTGATCTTTAGCCTTCTGGTCCTCGCGGCGACTGCCATTGCGGTGCTGCTGTCCGTGAATTACGTGAACCGCGAGGAGATGGCTCGCGGCGAGTACTACAGTCTGATGATGTTCTCCGCAGCCGGAGCCCTCCTGATGGCCGCTGCGGACGACCTGATCCTGCTTTTTATGGGGCTGGAGCTACTGTCCATCCCGCTGTATGTGCTGGCCGGTTCCGCCCGCGGGCGCGAGCAGAGCAAGGAAGCCGCTCTGAAATACTTCCTGCTGGGGGCCTTCGCCTCGTCTTTTCTGGTGTTCGGAGCGGCTCTGGTGTTCGCGTCTGTGGGCGGCACGGGTTATCACCAGATGGCGCTGGGGCTGCTGCTGCTTGGACGCGGGGCGGATGCGCTCCTTGCAGCCGGGATTGCAATGGTGTTGATCGCCCTGGCGTTCAAAGTGGCTCTGGTCCCGTTCCACTGGTGGACACCGGACGTCTACCAGGGCGCCCCGACTCCCGTGACGGCGTTCATGTCCATTGTGGCCAAGGCGGCCGGATTTGCGGCGCTGGTGCGGATCGTAAGCGCGGGAGCTCACGGCGACCTACCGGGCTGGAACGCGCTGCTCTGGGCGCTGGCGGCGGCGACGATGGTCTGGGGGAACCTTCTGGCGCTGGCTCAGCAGAACGTGAAGAGGCTGCTCGCCTACTCCAGCATCGGCCACGCGGGGTACCTGCTTCTGGGAGTGCTGACCGGCACCGTGAACGGTTTCAGCGCGCTTGTCTTCTACCTGGCCGCCTACGGAGTGACCACCCTGGGCGCTTTTGGTGTGGCAGCGTTCCTGGCCGGGAAGGGCGACCGGATCGAGACGCTCTATGACTATCGCGGCGCGGCCCGCCGTCACCCGTTCGTCGGAGCTCTGATGGCGGTGTTCCTGTTCTCGCTGGCGGGAATTCCGCCCTTCGCGGGCTTCTTCGCCAAGCTTTATCTCTTCCTAGCCGCGCTGGAGCAGGGATATGTAGGCCTGACAGTCATCGCCGTCCTGACGAGTGTCCTGGCGGTCTATTACTACCTGCGCGTCAGCGTGGTGATGTGGATGGAGGAACCCCGTGAGGAGCCGTCGGAGGCGCCTCAGTTTGAGCCTGCCCGGCTTTCGGCAGCTGCTCTGGCCGCGCTGGCCTTTGCCGTCACTCTGCTCGGCATCTTCTCTTCGCCCGTGCTGCGGTGGTCGGACCGCGCGGCCATCGCTGCGGTGGAGACCGGCCGCGGTGCGGCTCCCGGCAGAACGGGCATTGGCGAAGCGCAGCCGTCCATACCGCCGGTGGACATTCCGGAGCCAGGCCCGGTGGCGTCCGTTCCTTCGCAGGAGTGAATCTCTGTGAGCGCTTCAGCGTCCGACGAGCCTCCCGCCCCCTCCCCTGAAGACAGGGGCGATTTCGTCATCGTCTACGAAGCGCGGGACGAGATGGAAGCGCAGATCGTGCGGGAGGTTCTGCGCGACGCCGGCATCCCGGTCATCGAGGTGGGACAGGTGGGCGCGCTCTATCCCTTCCCGATCGGACCTCTTGCCGACGAAAGCGTGGCCGTCCCGGCAGACCGGCGGGAGGAGGCCCTGCGAGTCCTGCAAGAGACGCTGGAGTCGGCCGAGGGGCTGGAGGAAGAGCAGGAAGAAGATTAGTCCCGCATCGATCGCCGCGGCGCGGCAAAAAGGCCCGAAGCGCTTGCTGCGCTCCGGGCCTCGTTTGCGTCAAAATCGCGTTCTCAGCCTGTCACTGCGCTTGCTAACAGCGCCACACAGTGTTGACTGCCTTAGCGGACGTCGTCGCGATAGCGGGTCGGGTCGAACTGGTTGCTGTTGTTGACCAGCACGTTGTTCTGACCGTCCCAGTTGTAGAACATCGGCCATCCGGTGGCCGTGTGGTTCGGCGTGGTGGCAGTGGAGGCTCCGCCGTTTGCCGCGCAGTACTGGACATGACCGTCCAGGAAGGCCACATTCAGCTTCACCCCGGTCGTCCAACCCTTGCCGGACTCGCCGCCGTGGAAGCCAAGCCGCTCGACGAAAACGCCCTGGCTTGCCGGATACTCGAACACCGACTCGCTGGCGTAGCCGTTGTTGGCGCCCTGGTCAATGCATCGGCGATAGTAGTAGGACATCTCGCCGGTGTAGCTGGGGTTGGTAACGTCCACACTGTCCGACGGGCATCCCCACATCTCGCGGGTTTTGACGTAGTTCTTCAGCACGGTGGCGATGGTCTGGGCGGTCGGCGCCAGGTTGGTGGCATTCAGATCACCCAGGGTGGTGCAGAAGGTGGCATCGGACCCGGTGCCGATGTTGGCCACACGGATGCGAGAGGACGGAAGCGTCTGGTTGTTGTCGTCCATATACATCTTGAGCGACAGGACCAGCTGCTTCAGGTTGTTCTGGCATCCCGACTTGCGCGCGGCCTCACGGGCGCGGGCGAACACCGGGAACAGAATGGCCGCCAGAATGGCGATGATTGCGATGACGACGAGGAGCTCGATGAGCGTGAACCCCGTCCTTTTCCTGGTGATGCTCAGCATGACTTTGTTGACCCCTTTGCGATGGGAAGTCTCCTCGCCGGCTGCGGGACCGGGGCTCCGGATGGCCGGGCGCCTCGAGCGGTGAGCAGATATGAACGAATGATGATTGCCCGGGGCGGACCTGTCTACGTCAGGATCCGCGCGCCCTCGCCTGAGCCTTCTCCCCCGTTCCGTGCAGCCGGGGAGCAGCGACGAACCATATTCAGTTTGCGCTTATCACCCGCCTGCCCGACGGTCTGGCGGATGAAACCGGTCGGAACGCTCCCGGGCCGGCTTCAAAGGCCGGCCCGGGACAAAAAGCCTGGACCTTACGGAGTTATCCAGATCCTCGGCCTGTTCGGATCGTTGTTCTCGCAGGCAGCCCACGCTCCCGGACGCGCCGGGCAGTCGTTGCGGACGTTCTGCGTTCTGGCCAGATCGTGCTGCACCTTCTCGACGTGTCCGTCCAGGAACAGGATGTGGCTGGCGTTGCCGTGCATATTCCTCTGAGCCCTCGTCAGGCCCCAGGTGTCGGCGTCGGCAAGGAAGATCTTGGTGGGCTTAGCGCCTGCGCTGGGCGGGCGAGCCACCGCGTAGGACTGGCCGATGACGCCCAGCTCACGGAACAGCATGGTCTGGGCCGGGAACTTGGCGGTCCCTTCGGTCTCCTCGAACAGGTTGAAGTTCATCCCATATGTCACGCGGCTGTCGCCGTAGCCGGGAACCTTGCCGTCGGTCGTGGGGAAGAACACCTTGACTGCTGGACACTTCCAGACGCTGGCCGCATCGCCCTGTGCAGCCTTCTGGATGTACTTGTCCAGCCCCTCGACGAAGGTCAGCTGTAGCTGGGTGGCCGCGCCTGGAGGCGTAAGGAACGTCTGTTCGGCGATGGCGGCGGTGGGATTGACGCGGTTGGTAGGATACGTCTCCTCGTAGTCCTGCGTGTACATGTTGACGGCGGTGCCGATCTGCTTCAGGTTGCTCTGGCAACCGGAAGCCAGCGCCGCCTGCCGGGCTCTCGCGAAGACCGGGAACAGGATCGCCGCCAGAATGGCGATGATCGCGATCACCACGAGAAGCTCGATGAGAGTGAAACCACGCTGCTTCATTGCGGATCTCTCCTGCCCTTCTTGTAAAGGATTAGCCAATAATCGGTTGAACTCCGGCGGGTCTGCAGGAAGCGCGCTGACTTCCGTTTCGAAACGCCCGGAGCATCAACGGGACTCCAGGGAGCCGCCGGAGCCACGCCCCACCGGCGCCTGATGCGGCGGCCAGCCGGCCTTCTCGCATCCCTCACCTTGCGCCTGCAGACGTCAAACAGCGCGGCAAACGGACGGCCTGGGTAGCGAGCCTGACGCGGGATGCGGGGACTACGGGGCACGGCGTCCTTCACGAACTCCCCTGGTAATCGTACCATACGCACGGAGCGCTGTCAAGGACGGATCCCTTCTTTCCCCCTCCCCGCGCCGGCAGACTCCCGACCCGGTACGGGCATTTCATTGACTGCATCAGCGCGCAGGATGTTCCAGCAATCTTGCGG
>CALCJH010000267.1 GCA_937967775.1 uncultured bacterium
TGAGGAGATCATCCGCGAGCTTTTCGGGCCCATCGCCGCCGTGCAGGAGGCGACGGGGCGTGTGCCACGCTTCTTCCGTCCTCCGGGTGGACATCTCAGTTCGGAGGGGCGCAAGGTGGCCGCCGAATTCGGTCTGACTCCTGTGATGTGGAGCGCAAACTGCGGGCCGTATGAAGGAGGACCGGTGTCGGGGATGGAACAGTATGTGGCGTCCGTAGCGTCGGGATCAGTGGTGCTGATGCACAACTGCGAGGCGACCACGCTGGAAGCCCTGCCAGGCATCGTCCAGCGGCTCAGATCACGCGGGCTGAGTCCTGGCAGGCTGGCGGATGTCCTGCGCTGAGAATTCGGATGAGGAGACGGCCGGTTGCTCCGGGCGTGGCCGGGGTGGACCGGCTGGGGTATCCTTAGAATAGTGAAGCTTCGACCGGGAGAGCGCGTGGACGGGCATCGGAAGTCAGGGCAGACGGACTCCCGGCAGGATGTCAACAGGAAAGGAACGGAGAGGGAAGCCGTTCGCAAAGTGCGGCCGGTCAGGGGATCTGACAGAGATCTCCGACCGGGACAGGAGTTGAGATGACGCGATCAGGTTTTGAGCTCCCATCCTGGCGGCGCTTGAGCGCCGCAGCGGCAGGGCTGTTGCTCGCTGCGTCGGCTTGCGCCTGCGCGCAGGGCCGGCCCGAGCGTTCGCTTGCCGGCATCGTCATCGGGCGTCCGGCCTCGCAGATCTTCGCGAAGTACGGAAATCCCACCCGCGTGCAGGTGGGCCAGTTCACGCCGGAAGCCACGCAGACACCGGGGATGCCGGGCGCCGAAGGCACGCAGCCCGGCGGATTCAACTTCCCGTCTCCCACCAGTGTGGGACTGCCTCCCAGCCCTACCGGGGGCGGCCTTGAGGCTCCTCCTCCGGCTATGGGGGGCGGAATGCCCGGCCCCACGTCTCTGGGCGGTGCTCTGGGGGGCACCAACCTGGCGAACCTGGCCAGTTCCCTGTTCGGAGGGGCGATGACCGGTCCGACACCCACGCCCGGGATGGGCATGCCGGGAGCTTTCGGCGGCGTGCCGGGGATGCCGCAGGGGCCGCAGCTTCCGCGGAGGGCCATCACCAAATACTTCTATGACTACGCTTCCGGGCCGTCGCTCGTCTTCACCGTGGGCTACAA
This sequence comes from uncultured bacterium, assembly GCA_937967775.1. Taxonomy (GTDB): domain Bacteria; phylum Armatimonadota; class UBA5829; order DSUL01; family DSUL01; genus CALCJH01. The sequence goes on from CALCJH010000267.1 coordinate 1,164, forward strand.
GGGGCTGGTGGAGCAGATTGACGCTTTCGCGCCGTGGCCGTGGTCGCCCGCGCGCACATCCCGCGGCATCAATGTCGGCGCCACCTATGCCCAGGTGATCGCGAAATACGGTTTCCCGGACTCGCAGCGACAGAATCCGGACGGAACGCTCGTCATGGACTACAGCGAGAAGGCAAGCTGCGCGTTCACGCTGTTGAACGGAAAGGTCGTGGGCGTGTCCGTCGCGCTGGTGGAGTGAGCCGCCTGCGGACTGTGTCCGAGAGTTTGAAGACCCGTCCCGGCCTCGCCCACGCGAGCCGGGACGGCGGCGTTTTCCGGGAGGGCAGGAGTCGCAGCAATGCCGGATGACCCGGTCAGCGAGATCCGTTCCCGCGTGGATCTGGTGGATCTGGTCAGCCAGCGCGTGCGCCTGGTGCGGGCGGGCCGCAGCTTCAAGGGATTGTGCCCGTTCCACGAAGAGAAGACGCCGTCCTTCTTCGTGAATCCGGAGCGTGGAGTCTGGCACTGCTTCGGCTGCGGAGAGCACGGCGACTGCTTCAGCTGGCTGATGAAGCTGGAAGGGTTGACCTTCCCGGAGGCGCTGAGACGCCTGGGGGAGAAGGTGGGAGTGGAGGTGCGCGCTTCCCGGGGGGCTCCCTCGCGGGGAGAGCGCGAGGAGATCCTGGAAGCCCTCTCGGTGGCGGCGCGCTTCTTCCGGGAGCGGCTCCGGCACGAGAAACGGGCCGCAGAATATCTTGCAGCCCGCCAGATAGACCCGGAAACGGCAGAGGAGTTCGGCATCGGGTATGCTCCTGCGTCGTGGGATGCCCTGACCACATTCCTTGCGTCCGAGAAGGTAAATCTGGCGGCGGCGGCGAAAGCTGGACTGGTAGGAACACGCAGGGACGGCGGCTACTACGACCGCTTCCGCGACCGTCTGATGTTTCCGGTGGCGGATGCGGGGGACCGGATTGTGGGGTTCGGGGGACGGAGCATCGGCCAGGAGGGCCCGAAGTATCTTAACTCCCCGGAAACCCCTGTTTTTCACAAGGCGAACATCCTGTATGGATGGTCGCTGGCGCGCCGGGAGATCTCCGCGCGGGGATTCGCCCTGGTGGTGGAGGGATATCTTGATGTGATCTCCGCGCACCGGGCGGGTCTAAAGAACGCCGTGGCGGCGATGGGCACAGCCTTCAGTGAGCCGCACTGCAGGCTGCTGAAGCTGGGCTGCGACCGCGTGGTGTTGTGCTTCGACGCCGACTCGCCGGGGCAGAGGGCTGCACTGGGAGCGGCCGATGTCCTGGAGGCGGCCGGGTTCGATGTAAGGATAGCCAGGCTGCCGTCGGGCGAGGATCCGGACAGCCTGGTGTGCGCCGGAAGGGCGGCGGATCTGCACCGGGCGGTGCAGGAGGCAGCCACGGCCGCGGAGTTCCGGCTGGACCGGGTGATGGCGCGCTTTAACCTGGAAGATGCCGCGGACAGGGCAAGGATGCTCGCCGAGGCGGTGGGAGTCCTGGGACGCGTCCAGAACTCGTTCGAAAGGGACCGGCTGATCCGGAAGCTGGCGGTTTACCATCCGTCATTTGCTCAGGGATCGGATGTGGCGGAGTCCCGGATCCGCAGGGAGGCGGACCGGGCCGCGAGGGGCGGCGCCGCCGGTTCCGTCTCGCGGCCGGGCGCTGCGGCCCGGCGGCGGGAGATGGTGGCGGATGTCCCGCGGCAGAGGGCGATCGAAAAGGCGGAGCAGACCCTGTTGCGCTGTCTGCTGGAGGGCAGTGACGAGGCGGATCTCATAATGGAGCGCCTGCCGGTGGACAGCTTTGTGACAGAGCCGGCCAGGGAACTGGCGGCGGAAGTCTATGCCTGCAGAGAGCTGGGGGAGGATCCCGCCTCGGTCGTCATTCAGAGCCGTGAAGGGGGGAGCGCCGCCAGGCTGGCGAGCGCGCTTCTGGTCACCGACGGGCCGCCGGCCGGACCGGCGGTCGTTCTGGACTGCATCGAGAGACTGGTGAGGGAAAGTAGACGGGAAAGGCTTGCCAGGCTGAGAGAGAAGTTCAACCGCGGCGAGCTGAGCAAGGATAGCCCGGAATATCAGGAGTTCCTGTCCCTCCAGCGGGAGTGGCACGGGTAATTCTACCGGTTTCGCGGACAGGCCCTGCTCAGAAGCCTTCTCGACCGCTTTCCGGCACACTTTGTGCACATGGACCGGTGTGGGGAGCATCGCGGACCGTGCTCCCGTCGGTTGCGATGGGGAAGTGACGAGTTGGTTCCGGATATACCGATCAGAGAATCCAGCGAGTTCCACGCATTGCTTGAGATGGGGCGGCAGAGCGGTCTGCTGACCTTCGACGAGATCACGGAGGTCCTCAGCCGCAATGAGGACGGCGATCCCGAGCAGATGATGGACGACATGCTCCTCGTGCTTGAGGAGGAGGGGATCCACGTCGTCAACAGGCTGCCGGCCAGCAGACGCTCCTCGCACGGAGATTTCCACGATACCTCCAATGTCACCGAAAAGGCGGATCAAGAGATCAGCCAGCTTGAAAGCAGCCAGGTGGACGACAGCGTCCGGATGTGGCTGCGGGAGATCGGCAAGACGCGCCTGCTGACTCCGCAGGAGGAGCGCGAGCTTGCCATCCGCATCGAGAAGAACGATGTGGAAGCCAAACTGGGGCTTATCGAGGCAAACCTGCGTCTGGTGGTGAGCATCGCCAAGCGCTACAGCGGCCGGACTCTGGCGTTCCCGGACCTTATTCAGGAGGGCAATCTGGGCCTCATCCGGGCGGTGGAGAAGTTCGACTACCGCAAGGGCTACAAGTTCAGCACTTACGCCACCTGGTGGATCAGGCAGGCCATCACGCGAGCCATCGCCGATCAGGGACGCACCATCCGCCTGCCTGTGCACATGGTGGAGACCATCAACCGCCTGCACAAGGCCACCAATCAGCTGCTGCACGAGCTCGGCCGGGAGCCCACCATCGAGGAGCTTGCCGAAGAGGTGGGAATGACGCCGGACCGGGTTTCGGAGGTGCTGCGCGTTGCGCCGGAGCCTCTTTCGCTGGAGACG
>CALCJH010000268.1 GCA_937967775.1 uncultured bacterium
TGGCCAGCACTTCCTGATTGATATTGCGCGCCTCGGCCTCGACAAGATGCGTGCCTTCCGTCAGTTTCTCCGTGTCGAGCTCATAGCTGAACGGCTGCCGGTTGCTGATATACTTCAGCGTCCTGTCCACGTAGATGGCGATGAACGGACTCTCGCCAAGCGAACGGTCCGATGCGATGTTGATCAACTTGATTCCGCTGACACGCTCCCCGTCTCTCAAGTTGAGGAAACGGATGGGGTCCGAAGCGCGCGGCGGGGTGGGGGCGGGAAGACCCGGAGCCGGTGCGGCGCCGTTCTTTGTGCGCACCTTTGTATAAGATTTGGCGACAAGCTTGCCTTTGCTGTAAAGGTAGACCGAAAGTCCGTGCGCTCCGTCCGCAAAACGCGTGCTATCCCACAGAAACGAGATGACCCCCCGCTCCTGCCCGGCCTCCACTGCTTTGGAAGCGTAAAGCGTCCCGTCAACGTGAAGAGCTGCGGCCGTCACCGGTTCGGAGGCGCTGGACTCAAACCCCACCGAGACTTCCACAGAGCCGCTGAGTGTCGAGTCGCCCTTCGGCGCCAGAAGCCGGGCTGTGGCCGCGACCACGGGCAGTCCACCGTAGCCCAGCACCATCACAACAACAAGCGCCGATGCCAGAATCCTTCGCCATTTCATGTCCGTTTTCACATCCCGTTCCGCCCGCGTTCCGGGCCGCGTTCAGGATACAGCCACCGCGTGCTCGTGTCAAGACTGACCCGAGTTCCGGGCTCTGCTTGCCAGACCAGCATTGCTACCGACGTGGATTTCTACTCCGGCCGCCTGTCCGCCTCCCGCGGATGCGCCTTACGGAACGCGTTCTCAAGCGCCGCCCTTCCGACGTGCGTGTAGATCTGCGTCGTCGAAAGGCTGGCGTGCCCCAGCAGCTCCTGGATGATCCTCAGGTCGGCCCCGCCGTCCAGCAGGTGCGTTGCGAAGCTGTGACGCAGAACGTGGGGGGTCACCTTCGTCCGGATGCCCGCGGCGGAAGCATAGCGCTTGATGATCTTCCAGAATCCCACCCGCGTCAGAGGCCCGCGCGGAGAGAGAAAAACATACTCCGATGGCTTCCGGGCGAGGTGCGGCCGGGCGGCCTCCAGATACAGCCGCAGCCATAAAGTGGCCTCCTCCCCGAACGGAACCACCCGCTCCCGGTTGCCCTTTCCCACGCACCGCACCAGGCTCTCTTCCATGTCCACGTCTGTGATCTTCAGCCCCACCAGCTCAGACACCCGTAGACCGCTGGCATACATCAGCTCCAGCATCGCCCGGTCCCGGAGTCCGGCGGGCTTGCTGAGGTCGGGTTGGCGCATAAGCTTCTCGGTCTCCTCCGGGGTCAGACTGAGCGGCAGCCGCCTTCCGGGACGCGGGATCACCTGTGCCGCGGAGGGGTCACTTTCCAGGCGGGCCCAGTCGAGCAGGAAGCGGCAGAAAGCGCGGGCCGATGAAAGCTTGCGGGCGATTGTGCGCGGGTTGCGCTTCTGTTCCTGAAGCCAGGCGAGCCAGCTTGCGATGTCGTCGTGCGTCATGTTTCGCGGGTCTGCGGCGGAGTGTCCGGCGCTGAAATGTTGAGCCAGATCCCGCACGTCCGTCGCGTAGGCGCGGAGAGTGCTTTCGGAGCAGCCCCGTTCCACCATCAGGTGTTCGATGAATGCGTCCAGCGCCGCCCGGCAGGCCGGACTCAGAGTCCCAGGCTCTTCAGGCTCCCCTGCGCGCCGCGCTTTTACGTTCATAGATGGTGATCCGGGGCGATGGGTACTGCATATCGTGAGGCAGATGCGCCACCACGCTGAAAAAACGGACCGGCGGGTCCCCGCCGAACTCCGCCGCTCTTGCATATTCCTTCGACAGGCGCTCCGTGAATCTCCTGTAGTCTGCGTCTTTCAGGCGCTCGCGGTCGAAGGACTCATAGCTGGAGATAAGGACGACCTCCGGCTTTTTGTCCAACAGGGTGGCGCTCCAGTCGGGACGGGCGATCAGGATGTTATAATCCTCCACCTCCTCCGCTGCCCGGATGCGCATGGACTCCCGCAACCGTCCGAATTCCCGGGAAAGGGGAGGGGTGTAAAACCAGGGCGGGCTCACCAGACCCACACTGCTCCCGCGAGGTATGTTCTCCCGGATCCAGTAAGCAGCCTCCGTCCGCGGATCCGGCCGGATGAACGCCAGGCTCAGCAGAGCAGCGTGAACTCCTCCGAGGGCCAGCGCCGCTCCGGTTAATCTCAGGCGGACAGGCACGACAGGTGCCGTGGCTCCGGCCAGTATCGCGAATGCGGGGATGAGAGGAATAGTGTACCGGGCGAAGCGCACCTGCCCGAGCGACAGGGTCAGAAAGAACACCCCGCCGAAAACAAGCACTGGACGCAATCTGCGGTCGCCGCTGCGGATAGCCAGATACACCGCCACCGCCGTCAACGCCAGCAGGGGCCAGCCGAGCCCCGGCAGGAGCGAATGCAGAAGGTGATACAGCCAGCCGGGCCCTGTCTCCAGGAAAACCAGACCGTGACCCGTGCGGGCGTGCTGCACCTCGAAGAGGAAATCTTTCAGAAAATACCGGGGATACAGGATAACGCCCGGACATCCCAGCAGAAAAGCTACTGCCGCCGCGGC